>NZ_CP075338.1:2424389-2727438 GCF_023278365.1 Epilithonimonas zeae
TTTATCGATGAAAATATTTTGGTCGGATTAAAGCCGGGTCAAATCTAAATGCTATTTCATAAAAAAAGCTTGGAAAATACCTTTGTCTCAACAAAATCAAAAATTATGAAACTAAAATATCTATTTATCGCCAGCTTACTTTCAACAGCAACTTTTGCTCAGAATCAAAAAGACAGTCTTAAAGAAATTGAACAGGTTAATATTCTTGTGAAGAAAAAATTATTGGAGAGAAAAGCTGACAGATTGATCTTCAATGTGGATGCATCAATCGCTTCACAAGGAATGGATGCCGGCGAAACGCTTGCCAATGTTCCAATGTTGAAAGTGGATGAGAATCTCGGAACCATTTCCATCACAGGAAAAAGTAACGTAAATGTGATGATAAACGGAAAAATGCTGAATCTTTCCGGAACTGCTCTTTTGAATTATCTGAAATCGATTCGTTCTGAAAACATTTCTAAAATTGAAGTGATTACAACACCGCCTTCCAAATATGAAGCACAGGGAAACAGTGGACTTATTAATATTATTCTAAAGAAAAATCCGAATCTAGGTTTTAGCGGAAATATCAGCACAGGTTTGACACAGAGGACCTATTTCAACGGAACAAGCAACGGAACTTTGAATTATCAAACCGAAAAGCTTAGTTTAAGTTTAAAAACAAGCTACATTGATGGGGCAAAACGCTCTAATGAAAGATATACTATACTTGGAGAATCCCAGAATTACAGTGAGTCTACACGAAAAGATATGTGGCAGGATTTGATTCCAAGCATTAATGTATCTTACAAAATCAATAAAAACTCAGAAGTTGGAATGGAATATATTTTCGGACATGAAAAATCAGGAATGGATATCTTTAACACAACAAGAAACATCAGTCCTGATTTGAAAGAAAAAAATCTTTTGACCAATACTTTTCACAGGGAAAAATCACCGACTCATACTTTCAGTACTTATTATGATATGAAGTTGGATTCGCTTGGGAAAAAAATAAGTTTTGCAGGTAATTTTTACAAAAATAATAACGATACCGAAGTTAATTTCTCGACTTTGAATCTTCCTGAAAATACAATTCAGGATGTGAAAACTTTGTCAAAAATCACACCTCAGATTTTCTCTGTTCAGGGCGACTTAGAATTGCCATTTAAATTTGGAACGATTGAAACAGGCCTTAAATTCAATCAATTCAGAAACTCTGCAGATTTGAAATACCTTGATTTAAAAGACAGTCAATATATCATCGACGACAAAAAAAGCAGCACCTTTAGATATCAAGAAGAAAATTATGCAGTTTACGCAAGTTTTGCTAAGAATTTTGGTGAACATTGGGAAACGAAAGCGGGAATCCGATATGAACATACGTTTGTAAAAAGCACTGCGAATCAATTCGATTACGGACAATGGTTTCCTTCGGCTTTTGTCTCTTACAAAGAGGATAAAAATGTGTTCAGTCTTTCGTATTCAAGAAGAATTAACCGACCAAGTATGAGCAACTTGAATCCGTTCCGCTGGTACGAAAATCCATATTCTTATTCATCAGGGAATCCTTTATTGACGCCTTCTTACATCAACAATTATGAATTAGGTTATACGTATAACAACAAGTTTTCGACAAGCGTTTATTATCTTAGATTGACTAATGCTTTTGGACAAATCGGTTACTTGAATGGTATTTCTCAAAATGGAGATTATCAGAATTACTATAACAATAATTTTTATGGAGCTAATGTTTCTTACACAGATACTTTCTTCAAATTCTGGGAAGCCACTATTTCTGCAAACGCATCTTATCAAAACTCAGAAGTTTTCAATATCAGTGCGGAAACATCCAAAGGAACTTCGGTAAGTTATTCTATCAACAATACATTCATTTTAAATAAATCAAAAACAGTTTCTCTATTCCTAAACTACGACCAAAGTTTACCTTACAAAAACGTGAATTCTTATTTCCATAATTTCTCCAATCTGAATTCCGGAATCAAGTTTTCTCTAATGGAAAAGCAACTTCAAATCAATGCAACGGTGACGAATATTTTTGCTCAGAGATTCCGTGGAGATATGTATTTCAGAGATAACAGTCAGCATTTCAATAATTATTGGGATGGAAGAAGTTTCCGTTTGAGCGTGAATTATACTTTCGGAAATAAGAAAAAATTCAGTAAGAAGGATATCAAATTTGAAGAAAAAGACAGAGCGAACTAAACTTCATTTGATAAATCTAATTAACATAATGTAACAAATCCTGCAAATCAGTTGTCAATAATAGTATGAAGAAATCAATACTTTTTGCCTCAGCATTATTTAGTACATTATCTTTTGCCCAGACACAGGATACTGTAAAAGTTCAAAACATAGAAACCGTAACGGTGGATGGAAAGAAAAAAATCATCGAAAGAAAAGTGGACCGTTTGGTCTACAATGTTCAGAATTCGATGGTTTCGGAAGGAAGTTCGGGAACAGAGGTTCTTGCAAACACGCCTTTGCTGAAAGTGGATGAAGAACAAGGCTTGCTTGCGATTGCCGGTAAAAGTGGCGTTTCCGTAATGGTAAATGACCGAATGCTAAATCTTTCCGGCGCTGAACTGATGAACTATCTGAAAAATCTGCGTTCGGAAAATATCTCCAAAATCGAGGTTATCACAACGCCACCTGCAAAATATGAAGCTCAGGGAAACAGTGGAATCATCAATATCATTCTGAAAAAAAATCAGAATCTTGGCTGGAGCGGTTACACCAATACCTATTACCAACAATCCACTTATGGAGGTTTTGGCGGCGCGCTTGGTTTGAATTATCAAAACGAGAAACTAAAATCTTCGGTTAAATTTCGAGGTTATGATAGTGAAAAAAGGTCAGTCGAAAATTATAAAATCATTGGAGAAAGTTCCAGCATCAGTCGTGACGACAGACGTGATATGAATGACGGGCTGGGAATGAATGTAAGTTTGGATTATTCTTTGAGTGAAAAAGCCAATGTTGGATTAATCTATGATTTGGCCAAAGGTCATTCTAATATGGACATCAATTCTGTTTCCCGTTATTTCACTAACGATGTCAATACATTGAATACAGATACAAATTCCAAACACCGCTCCACCTCAACTTCTCAAATGCTGAATCTTTATTATGACCAAAAGTTAGGCGAACATAAATTAAGCTTCGGAGCCAATTATTATGGCAATCTTCCGGAAACCAATGTCAATTTTGTGACCACCGATTTGTCTGATCAATCTGACCAAATTGTAAGAAATCTATCTTCTGTAGATTATAAAATCTATTCCGGACAGGGCGATTTGACACTTAATTTCAAAAACATACAATTGGAAACAGGATTGAAATACAGCCAGTTTTCCAATAATTCTGACATAGGTTATTTTAATTTTACTAATAACAATTACGTCATCGACCCAAAAAGAAGTAACCTTTTCAATTATGATGAGAAAAACTATGCAGCCTATATCAGCGCAAGCAAAGATTTCGGAGAAAAATGGTCGGCAAAATTTGGTTTGCGTTATGAATATGCAGAAACAAAAGGTTTCTCTCCGACGACTCAATCCAGTTCAGAAAATAATTATGGGAAGTTATTTCCAACAGCATATATTTCTTACAAAGCGAATGATAATAATCAATTCAGCATCAATTACTCGAGAAGGATAAACAGACCCTACTTCCGAGCTTTGGACCCGTTCCGTTGGTATTCCAACCCGAATAGTTATTATGCTGGAAATCCAAGTCTTCAGCCTTCATTCAATCATAATTTTGAATTCAATTATATTTTCAAAAGTAAGTTTAATGCAAGTTTATATTATGAAAGAAGTCTTGCCAATTTTGACCAGATTACATTCATTGACGGCGTTAGTATTGTAAGCACTTTTCATAATTATTACAATCAGGATACTTATGGTCTTAATCTTAATTATACTGATACGTTTTTCAAGATTTGGGAAACCAATTTATCGACTTCGCTCAGCTACAGTGACACACAGATAACAAAGTACGATGCTATTGCGAGAAACGGACAATCATTCTATTATTCGGCTAACAATACTTTTCAACTGAATAAGGCAAAAACATTTTTTTTCTTTGCTAATTACTGGCAATCTTTACCTTCCAAAGGAGGAAACAATTCTACCAAAAACAGATATAGTGTAAATGCTGGTATCAAAATGAGTCTAATGGAAAAAGCCTTGCAGATGAATCTTTCCGTAAACGATATCTTCAAAACATCTGGTTATAGAGGAAGTGTTTATTTTAAGGATAATATGCAATCTTTTGATAATTATTGGGATGCAAGAAGATTGACTTTCAGTGTGACTTACAATTTTGGAAATCAAAAGGTGAAAGCCAACAACAGAAATGTCAATTTTGAGGAAAAAAACAGAGCTCAATAGTTTATTAATGTAACAAATTAAGTTTTTGACAGTCTAATCCATTACAAACTAAACTATGAAAGTAAAATCTATTCTTCCAATCTCGGCTCTATTTCTAAGTCAAATCTACTTTGCCCAGGAGACTAAAAAAAAAGAAACAGACAACAAGGAAAAACAGATTGAAGCGGTAACAATTACCAAAACTAAAAAAGCTGTTGAACAAAAAGCAGACAGAACTATCTACGATTTTTCTGAACAGCCACATCTTAATTCCGGAAATACATTAGAAGGTTTACAAAAAATCCCTGGGTTGGTAGTTTCCGAGATGGCGGGAATGATTTATCAGGGAAAATCGCTGGATGTTTATATGGACGGACGACCGCTGAATATCTACAGCACGCAACTAACAGCTTATCTGGAAGGACTTCCTGCAAACAGCATCGAGAGAATTGAAATCATTACACAGCCTGGGGCAGAATTTCCTGCAACTTCTGGTGGCGCGATTATCAATATTATCACAAGCAGAAATGCAAAATCGTATTTGTCTGCAACTTATGCCGGAGGTTATCGTTTCAGTAATTATGACCATTACAGAAGTAAGTTCAATAATAGTTTAACACTCAACTCAAAAAATAAATGGTTTGGATGGCAGCTGAATGTCGGACAAAATTATAATGAAAGCGAAACAAAATCCACGATTGACGAAATCTCACGACTTTACAATGATAACGTCAACAGAAATCAATATTTGCGAAGTGCTTTCACATTTGATATCGGACAAGACCGACTGCTTTTGAATTATAATCTTTCGCTAGGTTCTTCTGACCGTTACGTGGACAAGTATTCTCTATTCAACGGCACCGAATCCACCGGCCGAGATATCATTGACCAAAGCAATACACGAAATGAGGTGACGGCGACGTATCAGAAAAAGTTTGACGATAAGAACAAAAAACTGGAATTCAAAGGTTCTTATACTAACTTCATTAATGATTTTGCGCAAGCAAGTCTAATTATAAAACCAGATCCAAATGCTTCGGAAAATGGTTCTAATCAGAATGTTTACAATTTCAGAGTAGATTATGCTCAGCCAATCAAGGTTTTGGATGAAGGAAAATTGAGCTTAGGTGCTTTCTATGACCAATTGGAATTTTCAGCGGATAATTTTGGCGTAGAAAACTTGGATTACAAGAGTAAAACGACAGCTTTTTATTCCGAAGCCAGTGCAACCAAAGGCAAAATGGATTTTGTTTTGGGACTTCGTGGAGAGTATTACAACATCAATGGGACGAGTCTCAATTTTGATAATGGAAATTATGATAACCTGAGACCGTTTGAAAAATTCAAAGTGTTCCCCAATGCGAGTATTCAGTACAACATTATTCCAAAAATCGCTTTCTTTAATATTAATTATAACAAGAAAATCACATTACCGAATGTTGCCAATCTGAATCCAAACAACACAAGGTACGGAAATGAAAACATCGATTTCTCAGGAAACCCAAATCTTCAACCAACGATTTTTGATAATTTCGAGATCAAGTTAAGTGCGTTGAATTATGCATTCATCGGATATAATTTCACCAATGCAAAAAATCAAGTGGTTCAAATCGTGGAGAGAAAAGGCGATGTGATTATTCAAACAAGCGACAATCTTGACCGTTTGAAAACGCATAATTTCAATATCGGATTCCCAATTCCTTTGGCCATTTTCAATACGCCGTTCAAAGACATTATGAAAATGGATATGAATCCTGACCAGGTGAGTTTTATTTTCCTCTATGGTTCTTACCAGTTACAGCAAATGGACCAGATTATCAATCCGAAAGGTTACTGGACATATAATGTTTCCGGACAGTTTATTTTGCCATACAAAGTTAAGTTCAATGCCAATTACACGTATCTTACCAAAGGAAATGAATTCTTTTATTATCCAAACAAATCATTCTATAACACATTGAATTTATCACTGTCAAGGAAATTCAATAAAGACAGAATGACGTTGACCTTGTTTGCTAATGATGTTTTCAATACCAACGAAACAAATCTGAGGACAACTAACGCACTTCCAAACGTGTACATCAGAAATAAAAATGACACGAGAAACTTTGGACTTTCTTTCAATTATAAAATCCCGACGAAAAATAAGTTGGCGAAAGAATCTCCAAACCTGCTTAATCAGGAGAAAAAAGAAGAAACGTCCACTTTATAAAAACTAAAAAAACCGAAAGGAATATTCGGTTTTTTTATTAATTTATTCTTCACAAGCTTTCCAGACTGCATCGTTCTGCGGAACTGGCGCTATGATTTGTATATTCTCTTTTGTTACGGGATGAATAAATTCCAATTTCCTGGCGTGAAGAGAAATTCCTCCATCAGAATTGGAACGAGGCGCACCATATTTTAGATCACCTTTGATTGGAACTCCGATTTTGGAAAGCTGAGCACGGATCTGATGATGTCTTCCTGTTTCCAAATCGACTTCCAATAGATGATAATTGTCTAAGGTCTTGATCAAATTGTAGGTAAGTATCGATTCTTTGGCGCCTGCAGTCGGCTTGGTATAAACGATTGCTTTATTATTTTTCTCGTTTTTCTGGAGATAATGAATCAATCTCTGCGAACTCGGAATCATCTCTTTTCCGACAATCGCCCAATACGTTTTTTTAACTTCACGATTCTTTACCATCTGAGTCAATCGGGAAAGCGCTTTGGAGGTTTTGGCATAAATTACCAAACCTGAAGTTGGTCTATCAATCCTGTGAACCAAGCCAAGGAAAACATTGCCCGGTTTTTCATCTCTTTTTTTGATGAAATCTTTAATCAGCTCCAGCAAAGACAAATCACCGGTTTTATCACCCTGAACGAGTTGTCCGGCTTTTTTGTTGATGATCATCATATGATTGTCTTCGTAAACGATTTGAGAAGATTCCATTAGTTGCTATACTTTGTTAAAAAATAAATGGTCCAGCCCATTCACTGCTTTTATCTCCACAGTTAGACTTCACATAAAAACCTTTCCAATTACAATACATATTGCTTATTGCAATAGATTTGTTAGAGGTTGTAAAAGTTTGAGCGGTTGGAGCGCTATTCACATCCTGGATCAGAGAGATTGTATAACTCTGCGGACTTCCATAAGAATCCCAGGTAAAGCCTCTTGTTGCACCTAACTCAACATTACAACTTCCTGATATGACATAGCTATTCAGATTAAATGGCTTTGGACAAGAAGTTCCTGTTGTATAAGTGAATTTTTTGAACTGATTAGGATCGCCGTCTGAACAAAAAGTTCTGACATAAAAATCGTAAGCTGTTTCATATGGAAGGTTCTTTATTGAAATAGAAGTATTCCAGCCCTCTGTTTTTTGCCTTATTCCTGTACCTAATTGAAACCCTGCCGGTCCATATTCCACTTCATATTGATAAACACTTCCAGAAGAATATGAAAATTGCAAAATAAGCTCATTAAGATTGTATTGATAAAACTGTACAGATGTATTTCCTTTACACTGGCTTGGTTTAGTTGTAACACTAGAGAGTTTATATGGCGCACTGCTTTCTGTACTGCTACAAATTCCTGTGATATAAAAATCATAAGTAGTGGATGAAGCCAGATCACCTATCTCTGCATAAGTATTTGAAGTTGTGAAAGAAGTTCCCGAGCCTTGCGAAAACCCTGTAAGTCCATACTCTATTTTATAAGAATTGGTACCGTTTCCGGAAGAGTAATTGATTGTTATAGTAGAGCTACTAGCGCTAAAAGAAACATTGCTCACTTTTCCGCAACTGCTTCCCTGTTCATCTGTATGTTCTTCTCTTGAACATCCTAACAGACATACAATTAATAGTAAATAAAAGAAATTTGTTATTTTCATCATTGTTGTGTTTAATTGCTGTAAAAATATTATTTTTTATAATTCCAGCAATAACAACCTGTTTTTTTATCTGATATTTTTTTATTGATGTTGTTGCAGAAGCCACTTCGGGATTTCGTCCACGAGTTCTGCAGAAAGGATATTGTTGTGGTATTTGTCTTTATATTCCCAAAGAAAAACTTGGCCCTTAGACTTCATTTCATCAAAAAATTTGAAATTGCTTTGAGGAAAATTATCCGTATCCAAACTTCCGTGAACAATCCAAATCGGCATTGTGAGAAGTTTATTCATTTTATCAAATTGAGAAATTCCGGAAACATTAATTGCAGCTGCAAACAAATCCGGTCTTTTGGAAATTGCATTAGAAGTTGTCGCGCCTCCCATAGAAAATCCCATCACGTAGATTCTGTCGCGGTCAATATTTTCATTAATAACTAAAGAATCAATGGACTTCAATACTAAATCCAAATGCTCATTAGACTCAGAAACTTTGACATTTCTGCTCTCATCGAGATGATAATTGGAGGAACGAATTGGGAATTGCGGTGCTAAAACATACACCGGATATTGTTCTCTGTTTTCGGGGAGAAGCCACATTTTGGACAAAACGCCCATTTGAGAAGTATTATTTGTACCAATTGCACCAGAACCGTGAAATACCAAAACCAATGGATATTTCTTATTTTGTTCAATTTTCTTTGGTTTTAGAAAACGATAATTCACAGCTACTTTTCCATTATCAAATTTTCCAGCTTTAAAGTCGGAATAATCCAAACTCTTGATGTATTTGATTCTGGCTAATGATTGTAACGAATCGGCTTTGTCATGAAATTCAGTCTTAGTTCCATACTTCATTTTCTGCGAAGTGCAGGAAAATAGAAAGACAACTACAGAAAGTAACAATGAAACTTTAAGCAACTTTAACATTGGCGATATTTTAAATTAAACCCTTTCAGAATTAAAATTGACATACGTCGAATCTACTATTTCTGAAAGGGTAAATTTTATTTTGAATTAATTTTAATAACTCTCCTTATCATTTGGGAAATCAGAACTTTTCACATCTTTTACATACTGAGAAACTGCACCTGTAATTTCTGAATAAAGGTCAAGATATCTTCTCAAGAATTTCGGAGAAAAACCTTGATTCATCCCAACCATATCGTGATAAACCAAAACCTGTCCGTCACAATCCGGGCCTGCTCCAATTCCAATTGTTGGAATAGAAATACTTTCCGAAGCTTTTTTAGCAAGCGCTGCCGGAATTTTTTCCAAAACAACCGCAAAACATCCTAATTCTTCCAACAATTTGCAGTCAGAAATCAATTTCTCCGCTTCCGCATCTTCTTTGGCTCTTACTTTATAAGTTCCAAATTGGTAAATACTTTGAGGAGTCAACCCAAGATGTCCGCAAACAGGAATTCCTGCATTCACTATTTTTCTGATGGAATCTTCAATCTCTTTTCCACCTTCGATTTTCACAGCGTGAGCACCACCTTCTTTCATCATTCTCACAGCCGATTCTAAAGCTTTCTCAGGATTACTTTGATAAGTTCCAAACGGTAAATCTGCTACAACCAAAGCTCTTTCAACACCACGAACAACACATTGCGTATGATAAATCATTTGGTCAAGTGTAATCGGTAAAGTCGTCTCGTGACCAGCCATTACATTCGCCGCAGAATCTCCAATTAGTATAGAATCCACACCGCCTGCGTCCACCATTTTTGCTGTTGTAAAATCATAAGCCGTCAGCATTGTAATCTTCTCCTTATCGAATTTCATTTTTCGTAAGGTTTCAGTCGTGATTTTTTTAATTTCAGAATGTACAGACATAGGAATTATTAATGATAAATTATAAGTTATAAATGATTTAAAATAAGAATGATAAATGTACGATGAATTGAAAATCAATTATCATTTTATCGATTATCACTTATATAACCACGTGACCAAGCTTGATTAACTTTTCTCTGTTTAGGATTTTGATGTTTCTTCCTTCAACAACAATCAAATCATCTTGTTTGAATTCCGAAATCAATCGGATAGCACTTTCTGTTGCAGTTCCAATCAGATTGGCAATTTCTTCTCTGGTCAAAGAGATTTTGATAAAACCTTCCGGGTCAGTTCCCAGCTTTTGTTCCAGCAAAACTAGAATTTCTGCCAATCTTTCTCTTACCGTTTTTTGTGCAAGGAAGGTTACAGTGTTTGCAGATTCGCCCAATTCATAAGCAATTTTTTGAAGCATTGCGTAAGATAGTTTTGGGTCAACTTCTAATAATTTCAAGAAAATATCAGATGGTAAAAACTGAACTTTCATTGGTGTCATTGCTTCTGCTTTGGCCTGGAAATTTTCTCCGCAAAGCAAAGAACGGTAACCTATCAAATCATTTTCTTTGCAGAATCTCAGAATCTGGTCTTTACCATAAACACCTGATTTCGATAATTTTGCAGTTCCTTTTTCGATAAAATAGACACCTTTCGGCGACTCGCCATCGTCGAAAACGACATCACCTTTTGAGAATTCCAGAACTTTGAGTGCATTGCTGTAAACTTCAAAATCTTCGGGATTAAGACTTTCGCGCAAAGATTCTTTGTTAAATGCTTTTGAGAAATTTTCTTCTATAACCAATTGTTGTTCAAGAGACATACCTATGACATTTGTCAGCAAAAATAAGACTTTTTAACACTACATACCAAGATTTTTGACGTAATTTTGCAATCCAAATATCTGAGTATTTTTTAATGGCAGAACAATGCTTTCACTGTGGTCAGAAAATCGACAAAGAAAGACTTCTTTTCGATGAAAAAATCTTTTGCTGCAACGGTTGTCAATCGGTTTATGAAATTCTGAATTTTCACAACCTTGACAATTTTTACAATATCAATAAAAATTCCGGAATCAGACCGAGCAACGAGAACAACGCTCAGTTCGATTATCTGGATACACCCGAAATTTTCACAAAAGTTGTCGATTTTTCAGAAGGCGGAACAACGCTTGTGACTTTCAAAATCCCTGTTATCCATTGTTCTTCTTGTATTTGGCTATTGGAAAGTCTTCACACCATCAATAATAAAATCAAATATTCTCAGGTTAATTTCACAAGGAAAACAGTTCAGATCTCTTTCAAAGAAGACGAAATAAAACTGAGTGAAGTTGCAAAATTCCTGACCAATCTTGGTTACAAACCAGTGATTAATCTGGAAACAGCAGAAAAAAAGCAGGACAAACTTGACAAAAGCCTATTAATCAAATTAGCTGTTGCCGGTTTTGCTTTCGGAAATGGGATGTTTTTCAGCTTTCCAGAATATGTTTCTGGAGACGACGTTTGGTTTCATTCATTCAAACATTTATTCAGAATCATTTTATTCCTGCTGGCAACTGCAGTTGTATTTTACTCTGCTTCGGATTATTACAAATCAGCCTGGTATGGTTTGAAAAACAAAATCATCAACATCGATGTTCCAATTGTTCTGGGAATTTTTGTGCTTTATGGAAGAAGTATTTACGAAGCTGTAACAGATTATGGCCCAGGTTATTTCGATACACTTTGCGGATTACTGTTCTTTATGTTGCTTGGAAAAACCTTTCAAAAAAGAACTTACAATTCATTATCCTACGACAGAGATTACAAATCTTTCTATCCGATTGCCGTTACCAAAGTCGATTTTGACGGAAAACAGGAAAATATTTTGTTATCCGAATTGGCTGTTGGCGACAGGATTATGGTTAGAAATCAGGAAATCATTCCTGTAGATTCTATTTTGATCAAAGGTGAAGGTAACATAGATAACAGTTTTATCACTGGAGAATCTGCTCATATTTCTAAAAAACCTGGTGACAAAATTTTTGCCGGCGGGAAACAATCAGGTTCGGTTTTAGAATTGGAAGTCATCAAAAGTGTTGACCAAAGTTACTTAACACAGCTTTGGAATAAAGAAGCGTTCAAAAAGTTCGAAACTGGTCTTGATACAATGACCAATACGATTAGTAAATATTTCACATTCATCATTTTAGGAATCACTTTAGTTGCAGGAATCTATTGGTCAACTATTGATTTTGAAAAAATGTTCCAAGTGGTTTCTGCGATTCTGATTGTTGCCTGTCCTTGCGCTTTAGCTCTGTCCGCACCGTTTACTTTTGGTCACATTATGAGAATTTTGGGTCGAAATAAATTCTATGTTAAAGACACCTTGACTATCGAGAGACTGGCAAAAGTTGACACATTAGTTTTTGATAAAACAGGAACTATTACTGAGAATAAAAAGACGAATATCAAATTCATCGGAACAGAAATCGGGGAATTTGATTTGAGAAATATTAAGTCTTTGCTTAAAAATTCCAATCATCCACTTTCAAAATCGCTTTATGATTTCATTGATGTAAATGATGATTATTTTGAAATTGAAGATTTTGAGGAAATCTCAGGTAAAGGTTATCAGGGAAAAGTAAGAGGAATTACTTATAAAATTGGTTCAGCTAATTTCACTGGGCAAGAATCTCAAAATATGGAAACGGCGGTTTACATTAGCAAAAATGGAGAATTCATCGGTAAATTTATTTTTAAAAATGAATATCGAAATAATCTGGCTCAACTTTTCCATAATTTAAAAAATTACGGAATCAATATTTTGAGTGGCGACAACTCTTCTGAAAAACCAATTTTGGAAAAACTGATTCCATCAATTTCTGAAATGAAATTCAATCAAAATCCTGAAAACAAACTGGATTTCATCAAAAAACTTCAGGACGATGGTAAAAAAGTGGCAATGCTTGGCGACGGATTGAATGACGCTGGTGCTTTAAAACAAAGTAATGTCGGAATCGCTATTGCAGACGACAGCAACTCTTTCACACCATCATCCGACGTGATTATGAACGGCGAAAAAATCCCTGAATTGGATAAATTTCTAAAACTTTCCAAAGATGCTATCAAAATTGTAAAATTCACATTCATAATTAGTTTGTGTTACAATGTTGTTGGAGTCGGGTTTGCAGTTTCAGGACATATGCATCCACTTTTTGCTGCTATTTTTATGCCTTTAAGTTCTGTAACTGTGGTTACTTTCACAACACTTTCCACTTGGCTCAGAAGTTCTAAATATTTCAAGATAAACATTTAGAACGCCTTTATTTAGAGTGATTATAAATTATCCATATTTCGGCCATTCTGACCAAAGTCAGTAATTTTCACTAAATTTGACGACTGTTTTATCTTAAATTTGCGAGCAGATATGGAGATTCTCTATTTAATGATTATTTGCAGCGTTTCTTTAGCTGCTATCTTCTTGGTTATCTTTATAATTGGAGCAAAAAAAGGACAGTTTGAAGATGATGAATCGCCTGCCGTTAGAATTTTATTTGACGATGAGGTGAAGACAGATAAGGAGACGGAAACTCCTAAAAATGAAAATGAATAATTGCTATTTGTAGATATGGAAACACAAAAATTTAGTTATGACAACGGGATTGTTCGCGCCTTTCTTATTGCGACAGTCGTTTTCGGTTTAGTAGGTTTTTTATTGGGACTTACGGCTGCGTTGTTACTATTTTATCCTGAATTACCGGAATTTTTCCTGGGAACAGACGACCCAACAATCAGAACGCTTAGAAGTGAAGGATTGCAGGGATTGGTTCATTCTCAGGGTGCCTTTGGATTTGGTCGTATTAGAATGATGCACACCAGTATGGTGATTTTCGCATTTGTGGGGAACAGCTTTTTCTCAGGATTCTACTACTCTATCCAAAGACTATTAAAAACAAGAATGTGGAGTGATACGCTGTCTTGGATGCATTTCTGGGGATGGCAATTGATGTTGGTGACAACAATTATCACATTCTTTATGGGTCTTAACACCTCCAAAGAATACGCAGAACACGAATGGCCGATTGATCTTTTGATTTTGGTTGTTTGGCTTATTTTCGGAATCAATATGTTCGCAACAGTTGCGATTAGAAGAGTAAGACATTTGTATGTTGCGATTTGGTTCTACATCGGAACTTGGGTTGCAGTAGCAATGCTTCACATCTTCAACAACTTAGAAGTTCCATTATCTTTCTCGACTTGGAAATCATACTCAGCTTATGCAGGTGTTAAAGATGCCTTGGTACAATGGTGGTATGGTCACAATGCGGTTGCATTCTTCCTGACAACCCCTGTTCTTGGGATGATGTATTACTTCGTACCAAAAGCAGCTGACAGACCAGTTTTCTCATACAAATTATCCATTATCCACTTCTGGTCATTAATCTTCGTATATATCTGGGCTGGTCCACACCACTTACAATATACTTCTCTACCAGCTTGGGCTCAGGCAGTAGGAACAGGTTTCTCCATTATGTTGATTGCACCATCTTGGGGAGGAATGTTGAACGGACTTCTTACACTAAGAGGAGCTTGGGATAAAGTAAGAGAAAATCCGGTTCTTAAATTCTTTGTTGTGGCTGTAACTTGTTACGGTATGGCAACTTTCGAAGGTCCACTTTTGGCAACAAAAACAGTAAACAAAGTTGGTCACTTTACAGACTGGGTTATTGGTCACGTTCACTTAGGAGCATTGGGATGGAACGGATTTATGGCATTTGGTGTTATTTATTATTTAGTTCCAATTCTGTGGAGAACCAAATTGTGGTCTGTAAAATTAGCTAACTGGCATTTCTGGTTAGGAACTTTCGGGATTATTTTCTACGCCGTTCCATTGTATATCTCAGGATTTACACAAGGTTTGATGTGGAAGCAATTCAATCCAGACGGAACTTTGGTTTACAAAAACTGGTTGGATACTGTAACAGCAATCCTTCCATACTTCAAAATGAGATTTGTTGGAGGTTTCTTATATTTCTCCGGAGCCATTCTTATGGTTGTAAACTTAATTGCAACAGCTAGAAAAGGTTCTTTCCAAAAAGATGTTTCTGCAGAAGCACCAGCTTTGGCAAACGTGAAAAAAGGAAGAAAAGAAGGCGAAACATTCCACCTTTGGTTAGAAAGAACACCACTTTATTTATCAATATTATCTTTCATTGTATTAGCAATTGGAGGTTCTTTGGAAATCCTTCCTACTATTTTTGTAAAAGATAACGTCCCTACAATTTCTGCGGTTAAGCCTTATTCTCCGCTGGAATTAGAAGGTAGAGATATCTATATCAGAGAAGGTTGTAATGCTTGTCACTCTCAAATGATTCGTCCTTTCCGTGATGAAGTTGTAAGATTCAACGGAAAGAATGGACAATACTCTAAAGCTGGGGAATTCATCTATGACAGACCATTCCTTTGGGGTTCTAAAAGAACAGGTCCGGATTTGCAAAGAGAAGGTGGCGCAAGACCAGATTCTTGGCACTTTAAGCATATGTACAACCCAAGGTCTACATCTGCAGGTTCTATCATGCCTAGATATCCTTGGTTGATTGAAAATACGCTTGACAGAAGCAAATCTAAAGCTAAATTGGAATTGATGAAAAATACTTTCGATGTTCCTTATACAAAAGCTCAAATCGACACAATGGATTCTTGGATGAACAACCAAGCCAGTGCAATTGTGAAGAATGTCTTCTCAGAAGCTGCCGATGTTAAAAAATCTTTTGCTGAAGCTAAAGATGCTAAAACAAAAGCTGGCGAGCAATTTGTACCACTTGAGAAGAGAGAAATCGTAGCATTGATATCTTATCTGCAAAGATTAGGAACGGATATCAAAACAACTGAAGTAAAAACGGCTAGTAATTAAAATTTAAAACAAAATGATTCCGCAAAGTTTTAAAGACATCGTCTCCAATGTGGAAAACGCTGGTTTTTTCCAAACTTTAGCAATGATAATCTTCATCTTGTTCTTTGTAGTTGTGGTTTATATTGTAATCAACAGACCAAAGAAATATTATAGCGAAGAAGAAAATGCACCTTTGGAAAAAGACCACGACGATGACAAATTTACTTTGTAACTCTATTAAAGATAATTAACTATGAAAAGAAGAACACCTGTTTATATTAATATTCTAATTGTTTTAGGATTATTACTGGTAGTGTTTTATATGTTCTCGCAGTCATCTGACTTTTTAACGTCCAGATATTTCCTGGGAACAGCTTTAATCAGTGTTATAGTCGTATTCATTCAAACTGCAATTGGTGATTTGATTGAAAACGAAAAATTTAAAAAATTAACTGACGCTGAAAAAGCAGCTTATCTTAACGAAACCAAAGTTCCATATTTCCAATATTTGTGGAATGGCGCATTCAAAAGTCAAGGTGAGAAAGAAGAAAAAGACATTCTTATCGACCACGGATTCGATGGAATTATGGAGCTTGACAATCAGCTTCCAAAATGGTGGTTAGGTCTTTTCTATTTTGGTACAGCTTACTGTATTTTATATATCTCATCTTATTTCCTGACAGATTTTGCGCATCCATACAAAGAGTATGAGCAAGAATACAGAGAGCAAACGGCTGCAATTAGCGAATATATGGCTACAGTTACTCAGCCAACTCTGGAAACAGCTGTTTTCTCAGAAGACAATGTAGAAGCTGGAAAAGCTGTTTTCGAAACGAACTGTGTTTCTTGTCACGGTGAAGGTGGAAAAGGAGGCATTGGTCCTAACTTGACAGATAATTTCTGGATTAATCAACCTGAGAAAACTTTGTTCAAAAATGTTTTCTATATGGTAGATAACGGTAGTAAAAATAACCCAACAATGCAGGCTTGGGGTAAAAATGGTGTAGTGAATGGTTTTGAAATGCAGGCTGTAGCAGCTTATGTTTATCATATCAACCAAGAACAGGCGCCTATTACTGAAGCACAAGGTGGCGCTGCTCCTCAGGGGACAGAAGCACACTGGGAAAAATAAGCAGTAAACAACTTAACATACAAAGAGATTGTCACAAGGATATCGTTCTATTCGGAATGATATTTGGAAAATGAATTAATAATTACAATTCGTTTTTTGGACAATCTCTTTTTTTATCTAAATATTATGAGTGGGACAGAAAAAAAATACAACGAGGCTGAAAGCTGGGTGGTAGAAGCTGAGACATTCAGAGACTCTGTTGGAACAATGGATAATACCGGAAAAAGAAGATGGGTATTTCCAAGAAAACCAAAGGGTAAATATACCAATTACAGATATTTGGTTAGTATTGTATTGTTAGCAATCTATTTTGTAATTCCTTTTCTTAAAATCAATGGTAATCCGGTTCTTTTATTCAATATTATAGAACGCCAATTCTTCATTTTTGGACAGCCATTTTATCCGCAGGATTTCTTTATTCTTGCTTTAGGCGCCATTGCTTCATTAATATTCATTATTCTTTTCACAGTAGCTTTCGGAAGGATATTTTGTGGATGGATTTGTCCGCAAACCATCTTTTTGGAAATGATTTTCCGTAAAATAGAATACGCAATAGAAGGCGACAGAAATAAGCAGATAAGATTAGACAGCCAAGCTTGGGATTCTGAAAAAATATGGAAACGTTCTCTTAAATGGACAATATTCATCATCATCTCATTAGTAATAACCCACATTATGTTTATGTACATCGTAGGTTATGAAGAAGTTTTGAGAATAATGCAGGAAGGTCCATTTGCGAAACCAACCAATTTCTTGGTAATGATTATGTTCACGGCAGCTTTCTACTTTGTATTTGCTTGGTTCAGAGAGCAGGTTTGTACAATGGTTTGTCCTTATGGTAGATTGCAAGGTGTTTTGATTGATAAAGAAACCATCAACGTTTTTTACGATTATAAAAGAGGAGAAAACCGTTCCAAATGGAAAAAAGGAGAAGACAGAAGAGCGCAAGGAAAAGGCGATTGTATCGACTGTAAGCAGTGTGTTGTTGTTTGTCCAACAGGAATCGACATCCGTGATGGTTTACAAATGGAATGCGTGAATTGTACAGCCTGTATCGATGCCTGCGATGAAGTAATGGTAAAGGTGGGTCTTCCACCAGGATTGATTCGTTATGCTTCCGAAAAGGAAATTGAAGAACAACAACAGTTTAAGTTCTCCGGCAAAATGAAAATCTACTCTGTCATATTAGCTTTGTTAGTCGGATTCCTTGGATTCTTGCTTTACAACAGAGGACAAATGGAAGCTAAATTCCTGAAACCTCCAGGCTCAACATTCTTTGTAAGAGACGGAAAAATTACTAATACATATAATTATACTTTCCTCAATAAATCGAACGAAACAAAAACTGTTATCATCAAGATTATCGAACCAAAAAATGGTGAAATATCTTCAGGTACAACCAATAAAATTGTTTTGAAGAGAGATGCGATGATAAAAGGAACCATCAATGTAAGTTTCCCAGAAAGTCAAATCAAATTGTCTAAACAAAATCTCGAATTGGGCGTGTATGATATGAACGGAGAATTATTGGATTCTTACAACACTTACTTTGAAGGGCCATTCAAATTTCAATTTTAAACCTAATTAGAGTATGAAAAAATTACATTGGGGACACGGTTTGGCGATAGCTTTAGGATGTTTTATACTGTTCATCTTGTTTTTGATTTTCATCTTCCCGATGGGGAAACAGAATGCAGAAATGATTTCCAATAATTATTATGAAGAAGAATTGCAATATCAGGATATTATTGATGCAAAGAAAAACGCAGCTCAACTAAAAGAACAACCAGTTTATAAAGCAACCAATGAAGGAATGATGATTTCTTTTCCGGAGAGCATCAAAGTGGATGGTGATAAAGTTAATTTTGTATTATTCAGAACCGAGGATTCTAATCTGGACGTGAAAAAAGAAGTCGGTTTACAGCACAATGTTTTCCTGATTCCTAAAAAAGTATTATCCGCAGGTTCATATACCTTGAAACTGAAATGGACAGAAAATAAAAAATCATATCAGATAGATTACGATATTCTATGGAAATGACCTTCATCATATCAGCGATTGGATTAGGCTTTGCTTCCGGCTTCCATTGTATTGGGATGTGCGGTCCTATCGCTTTATCTATGGGTCTTACCAAAAATCAGAAAGCTAATTTCTACTTACAAAACATCACTTATCAGTTCGGCAGAATTCTGACTTACTCTTTTCTGGGAGCAGTTCTTGGAATCATTGGTCAAAGCTTTGAGTTGGCCGGTTTTCAAAAATACTTAACAGTTTCAGTCGGAGTTTTATTAATTATAATGGCGATTTCTTCTTTTGGAGGAAAAGACTTTGCTGCCAAAATTCCTTTTGTTTCAAAAGCTTTGTTGAGAGTTAAAATGCAATTAGGAAAAATCCTCCAACGACCAGATTACAAATCCCGTTTCGCCACAGGAATCTTGAACGGATTCTTACCTTGCGGTATGGTTTATATGGCATTAACCGCTTCCTTAGCAGCAGGCGGAATTTGGCAAAGTTCAGTTTTTATGCTATTGTTCGGGTTGGGAACATTTCCGTTTATGTTTGCTGTAGTTTTCTTGGGAAACTTCATCACAACTACCTTTAGAGTAAAAATATTAAGAGTCATTCCTGTGATGATGATTGTCTTAGGCGGATTATTTGTTTTGAGAGGTTTGGAGTTAGGAATTCCTTACGTTTCTCCACATTCCGAAGCTTTGCACGTTCAGCATTCTAAACAAGGTTTTCATCTGGACCATACGAATTGCCATTAGTAATTTTAAATCGATAACTTAAAATCAATGAAAATCAAAACTATCATCCGGAAAGCAGTCCTCATTTTCTGCGGCTTATTTTTGCTTCACTCCTGCTCTATTTCTACAACCAATCATTATCACGCTGACAAAAAAATGAGTTTTGCCACAGATATTGATATGTCTCAGGCTTTGGAAATGATGAAGTCTTTTATGCCGGATTCTCTTAATCAAGGTGCTGATTTTATGAAAATGGAAAAGTATCCTCGCGATTGGCAAAATATATACGAGATTCAGAAAATGGAAGGAAAAGTCGCGACCAATCCTGACTCCATAAAACTGATGAAAAAGATATTCTTCAAAGGTAATTTTGATGCTGATAAGTTCAAAGGTTTCTCTGTAAAATCTGACCCATTGACTAATGCTGAATTAGCTGGAGTTGGCACACTATTAGGCAAAGAAGGTTCTATGATGAACAATACAGCTTTCGATGACTGGGATGGGAAATCTTTGAAAATAGATATGTCAAAACTTCAGATGTCTCCAAGTGATTTTGAAGCACTCTTGAAAGGTGGCGAAACTGATGGACAAACCACAAAAGAAGATATCGACGGGTTCCTAAGTATGATGGATATGGATTTGAAAAACAAATTAGTCTTCGATAAGAAAATAAAATCAATCACAGGAAAACATGATTGGATTAAGAAGGTTGACAACAAAACAATCGAAGTGAATTTCAATCTTAAGGAAATGATGGATAAAAATCATCAGTTCAAAGACAAGGATAACATCATTATTATCGAAACAGAATAAATAAAAAAGTCGGCTAATGGCCGACTTTAATTTTATCTAGAAAGTAACTTCTGAACTTTCTTTTCCTTTCTGGAAATTGAGCGTTTTCAGAGCGCCTTTGTAAGTAATATTCATAATATTAACTTGCTTTGGAAACTGTCCAATCAGGATGCTGTTTTTGATCTTCAAACTGGAAATATCTGAGACATTGGCAACTTCATAATACACCCAAACAGATTCACCATTCACCTGGCTTCCTGTGAAAGTCAAGGTTTTTGCAGCGCCATTAACAGCAACATCTACATTGTTGTTAACATATTTTTTAACCTCTGCTTCAAAACCCGCAGTTGCCGGATCAATCTTTACAGCTTGCGAAATATGGTTCGTATTCAATTTAGTTGTAAATTTCAACGTTTTGCTTCCATCAATATAATCCACTTTGGTCATTGAGGAGAAGAAGTCAAAATCTTTAAAACTGAAAAAACTGATTAACAAAATTCCCAGAGATAATATAAATATTGATTTTTTCATTTTTGTAATGTTTTAACAAATTTAATATAATATTTGGTCAAATTATATGCCACAGATTAGAAATTCACACTTACAGAATATTTGTCATAGAAAGCTTTGATGTGCGCCACCGCATCTTCGGCCGTATCCACAACACGGAAAAGCGAAAGGTCTTGCTCGGCAATCAAGCCTTCTTTCAGCAAAGTTCCTTTGAACCAATCCAATAATCCGCTCCAGAACTCACTTCCCACCAAAACAATTGGGAACTTTCCGATTTTGTTGGTTTGAATTAAGGTCAAGGCTTCTGACAACTCATCCAATGTTCCGAAGCCTCCTGGCATTACTACAAAACCCTGAGAATATTTCACAAACATTACTTTTCTAACGAAAAAATAATCAAAATTGATATTATAACCTTTGTCAACATAAGGGTTAAAGTGTTGTTCGAAAGGCAGTTCGATATTCAAACCTATCGATTTCCCGTGTCCGCTTGCACCTCTGTTACCAGCTTCCATTATTCCTGGTCCACCGCCAGTAATTACTCCGAAACCGATTTCCGTGATTTTCTGCGCAATATCAGAAGCCATTTTATAATAATAGCTGTCTTCTTTTAATCTTGCAGAACCAAAAATGGAAACACACGGCCCAATTCTCGCCATCTTTTCGTAACCATCTACAAATTCAGACATTACCCGGAAAACCATCCAGCTGTCTTTTGTAATCGTCTCGTCCCAGGTTTTTTGTCTCAGACTCTCCTGTAATCTTTTATCTTCGTCTTGTTGTGTCATTTGAATAGTCTTTCTGCTTCAGTAACTGATTCTGGTTTTCCAACATCGATTAGGTTTGCGGTGTGTTGGTAACCGATGATGATATCTTCTTTCATCAGATCCATATATTCATCCATAATAGAGAATTTTCCGGTTCTGGTCATCTTCTCAAATATCTCAGAATTCACACAATGAACACCACTGAAAGCCAATTCTCTTAATTTGAAAATACCGCCAACTACAGTTTTTTTATTTGTAGTCAAATTTTTCCAGCCTTTAAGATACATTTTATCATTGAACATCAGTTTTCTGGAACTGTCTCTGTCAGAAACCGCCAAAGTAATCATTCCTCCTTTGATTTCGTGAAGCTTGATAAAGTTTGTGATATTAAGGTCAGTCAGGATATCAACATTCATTATCAGGAATGTCTTTTCGTTTTCCAAAAATTGTTTGGCGAACAAAAGTCCACCGCCCGTTTCCAGAAGTTCTTCTGACTCGTTGGAGATTTCGATATTAGCGCCGAAGTTATCATTCTCAGCTAAAAATGCCAGAATCTGTCCTCCAAAATGATGGATATTAATGACAAAATCATTAATCCCGTAACTCTGGAGATATTTTATATTTCTTTCTAAAAGCGCAACACCGTTAACTTGCGCCAAAGCTTTCGGATGGTTGTCTGTGAAAGGTTTTAGTCGGGTCCCCATTCCCGCAGCAAATAGTAATGCTTTCATACTTGTAAATGATAATTAATAAATGATGGATGATAAATCTTAAAATTAATTATCACTTATCGATGACAGATTGAGGTGTAATTGCTCGTCGTGGTGGATTTTAACTTCTGCTTCAGGATATTTCTCCTTGATGAATTCCGAAGTTTTAATAGCAGAATAAACCGAACGATGTTGCCCGCCGGTGCAACCAAAATTAATTTGCAGATTCTCAAAACCTCTATCCAGATAATTCTCTATAGTGATGGAAAGAAGACTATGAACTGATTTTAAAAACTGAGGCATTTCTGTTTTTTGCTCCAAAAACTCCTGCACACCAATATCATTACCTGTTTGTGATTTATATTCTTCTATTCTTCCTGGATTCAGGATTCCTCTACAATCGAAAACGAAACCACCGCCGTTTCCCGAATCATCTTTAGGAATTCCTTTCTTTTTATAAGAAAAACTGTGAATATCAATAACCAATTTGTTCTGCATTAACTTTAATTTTCCGTAAAGTTACCCTTTTTAATTTTCTTTGAAAAAATTTGATTGATTTAAGTCTTATTTTGAATTAAAATTAGAATAAAACCAAAGTGAAAATTTTTCACTTGGCTTTGTTCGTCCTTTGTATATCCTATGTTCGTCCTTCGTTCGTCCTAAGCATATCGGATAATAATTAACTAAAATTTATTTTTTAAAGAAATATTTAAACACGATTTACCTTTATTGTTTGTTTTATTCTAATTTTCATTCTTGATATTTTATTAAAACTTAAACCTGGAAAAAATCAAATCAAATAGAGATTTTATGGATTTTAAATTTAATTTTGCATATTAATTGATATAAAGGTTTGCGAATCAAACATATTCCTTACTTTTAAAAATAAATCACACAAAATGAAATTTATAAAATACTGTCTCTTAGCAACTTTATTATTCTTTATGGTAGGTTGCAAAAAAACAAGTGTTGATGGGAGCAGCCGCAAAAGCTTCCAGGAAAGTATCAATGATATGGCTTCCAGCTTACCAACATTGAAACAAGTAAAATTCAACGAAGCCTTGTATATCTTGAAAACTTTTGGTGTAGAAGCTGAAGGCGACATTGCAGAAATCACGGCACTTGGAAAACTTCTGGATGGTAAAAAAACGGCTGAGATTTTCGCAATGGCAGACCAAGTGGCTCAGAAAAACGGAATCGCATGGAGCAGTACAGCACCGCCAAGTCTTGGCGAGATGAATATTTTTGGTAATGTTGCAGCTTCTGAAAAAGATCCAAATGATATTGACGCAGCGAGTCTTAGCATCAATGTAAGAAATATTGCCGGTGATAGTTTAACCGGTTCAAAAGGTTTGATCATTATCCCACAATTATTAGATAACAACGGAAAAAAAGTTGACTTCGAAGGTGCAGCCTTGGAAACCATTATGGAAATTTCCAGTGGTGGTAATAAGATTTCTACTTCTAAAAACCTGATGCAAGATCCAGCTTTCAGAGGATTCACTGTTCTTTATGCTAAACTTCCGAAAGAGAAAATCTTTGAAGAAAAAATTGATATTAAGTTGACTGTAAAAACAACCAAGAAGTTATTACAGATGATAAAAATGGGCGTTCCTGTGAATGGTCAAGCACTTTACACGCCTCCGCCGCCAGTTGTAGCAGACTCACTTCAAGTTCCTACATCTACAGTTGACCCGCAAACAGGCGAAACCATTGTAACGCCACCACCAGCTCCAAAACCAGTCGCTTCTGATCCAAAAGCAACGGTTACAAAATTTTTGAACAACCTGTCTTCTCAGAACTTCAAAGCAGCTTATGAGTCTTCTGACAATCCAAATTGGGGATCTTACGACAAATTCTCCAATCCAAATTCAGGTTTTGGTTCGGTTAAGAATATCAGTGTAAAAAATATTGCGGTACCTTACAACAAAGATAATTCTGCAAACGTGAACGTAACTTATGACGTGACCGACAAAAACGGAAAAACCACTTCTCTGAATGTGACTTACGGACTAAAGTCTGTTAACAACAATTGGAAAATCACCACTTATAAAATCAATCCTTAAAAATAAAAAATGGCATCTGCGGAATTAATCAAGAAATTAGAAGAAACAATAGACAACATTCCGGACTTTCCGATTCCGGGAATCCAGTTCAAGGATATCTGTCCTATTTTTCTTCAACCTAAATTATATGAAGAGGTCATCGCAGATTTAGCCAATTTCAGCCGAGGCAAAATTGATGTAGTTTGTGGTATAGAAAGCAGAGGTTATCTTTTCGGGATTGCCATTGCCGTTGCTTTGGATGTTCCATTTGTATTAATTAGAAAAGCCGGCAAATTACCGCCTCCTTTCATCGGAGAAAAATATGATCTGGAATATGGCTCAGCTGAAATCGAAATGAAAACAGGACATTTGAAAGAAGGACAACGCGTTTTGATTCACGATGATCTTTTGGCAACTGGCGGAACAACAGAAGCCGCAGCAAAATTGGTTGCAAAGCAAGGCGCAATTCCTACACAATTCAGTTTTTTAATTGATTTGAAAGATTTGAATGGTGTGGAAAGACTGAAGAAATTTAACTCCGAAGTCTATTCGATACTTCAATATTAAAATATTTTCTCTCATCAGAAAAATAAGTTTTTGCAAATCAAAAGGAAAGCATTAAATTTGCACTTCATTTACTAAAAAATTATGGCAGATCTACATAACAAAAAGAACGAACAAGAAGGAAAAGAAACTGTAGAATTCTTCAGAGACCTAGATAAAGAGGCACTGAACATAGAATCTTTCCTTGAAAAAAATGCAAGAACATTGAGTATCGGTTTCGGTATTTTGATTGTTGCAGTTCTTGGTTGGTTTGGTTACCAGCAGTTCATTTTGGGTCCTAAAAACGAAGAAGCTACAAGAAGCTACCTGGCTGCTCAGAAAAACTTAACCGATGGTAAAGAAGATTTGGCTTTAGGTGGAAAATCTGTTGCAAACCCAGGCTTCATAGGGACTTATGAAGAATATGGAAGTACAAAAGCTGGCAAATTATCTGCTTACAATGCTGGTCTTATAGAATTCAAAAAAGGGAATTATCAGAAAGCTTATGACTTGTTAGACAAATTCAGCTCTGGCAACAAAGTTTTGGTAGCTCTTAAATATGGTGCGATGGCAGACTGTCTATCCAACCTTAACAAAGCTGATGATGCTTTGGCTATGGCAGACAAAGCTTCTTCTGCATCAGATGACGCTTACACATCTTACTATTTCACAAAAAAAGCAGGAATGCTAGCTTTGGCACTTAAGAAAAATGCCGATGCTAAAAAATATTTCTCTGCGATTGAGGAGAAATACCAGGATTATGACAATGGTCAATCTGACGCTTTTATAGAAATGACAAAATATTATTAAACAATGGCAACAACTAATCTTTCAGATTATAAGCCACTCAATATAACCAATGCCGATGAATATTCTATCGGCATTGTTGTTTCTGAGTGGAACGATTTCGTAACCTACAATCTTCGTAACGGTGCTATCGAAACCTTAAAAGCAGAAGGCATCAAAGAAGAAAACATTCATATTTATTACGTTCCCGGCGCATTCGAATTGAGCTTTGCAACGATGAAACTTTGTCGTTCCAACAAGTTTGCAGCAGTCATTGCCATTGGCAATGTGATTCGTGGTGAGACGCCTCATTTCGAGTTTGTTTGTTCAGGTGTTACGCAAGGCATCAAAGACTGCAACATATTGACAGATACGCCAGCTATTTTCTGTGTTCTGACAGATGATACCAAAGAACAATCTATCGCAAGAAGCGGCGGAAATCTTGGCAACAAAGGTGTAGAAGCTGCAGTCACAGCATTAAAAATGATAGATTTCAATACGAAGTTTTCTCTCTAAGTATTAAATTTTAGGAGCTTAATCCCGCTATCCGCTATATCTTTTTTGTTTTTCAGAACATTTTACCATCAAAAGAAACGATGACTATAAAAACAAAAAAGGATGCCGCTACTATCGGGGCTATTGACAAACAACGGCATAATTTTTAGCTCTAGCTACAAAAGAATTTCTTAATTTTAAAAACACAAAATATTAATTATGAAATGGACAAACGACAGAAGTGACAATGTAGACGACAGACGCGGCTCCGGAGGTGGTGGCGGAATGTTGGTTGGTGGTGGCTTAGGAACCATCATTATTGCAGCCATCGTATTCTTCCTCGGAGGCGACCCCTCTGCAATTTTACAAAATGGCACAACTTCTTCCCCACAACAAACCGAACAAAGACAACTTTCCAAAGAAGAACTTAGCATTGGTCAAATGGTAAGTATGCTGACTAAAGAAAATGAGCAGACCTGGAACAAGGTTTTCCAAGAAAACGGAATACAGTTCAGACCAGCTAAAGTGGTTCTTTTTGAAAACGGAACAGAATCTGGTTGTGGCGCAGCCCGGTCAGAGATGGGACCTTTCTATTGTCCTGCAGACCAAACCATTTATATGGATATGAGCTTCTTCAATGAACTGCAGCAGAAGTTTGGGGCTCAGATTGGACAATTTACAGTGGCTTATGTTCTGGGGCACGAATATGGCCATCATATCCAAAACTTACTGGGAACACTGGATAAAGTCCATCAATTAAGCCAAAGAGGAAGCGAGACCCAAGCCAATCAAATCTCTGTGGCCAACGAATTACAAGCCGACTTCTATGCTGGATTATGGGCAAAGCAAACCGATAGCAGAGAAAAATTTTTAGAACCAGGCGATATTCAGGAGGCAATGAGTGCAGCCGCGGCTGTTGGTGATGATAATATCCAAAAGAGAGGTCAAGGTTATGTGAACCAAGAAAGCTTTACCCACGGTTCTTCTGCGCAAAGAGAAGAATGGTTTATGAAAGGCTACAATACCGGAGATATCAGACAAGGTGATACTTTCAGCACTCTACTTAGATAGTATTACAATTATTTAAAAAAAAATAAAGCCTTGGATATCCGAGGCTTTTATATTTAAACTATCAACATATTATTGTAATTATTATCTAATTCTGTTTTCAGCTGTTCTATAAAACTGGAAGGCGTGAGCCCTGTTTCTTTTTTGAAAACTACTACGAAAACCTGTGGCGAGGTATAACCACACTCATCTGCCAAATAGCTAATCTTGTATTCTCTGTATTTAGGTTCGTCATATAGCTTTTGGATAATATAATTCATCCTTAACTTATTAATATAACCAGTAAATGTTTGATTTCTATGCGTATGGATAATCTTGGATAAGTATTTTGGATTGGTTCCTTTTTGACTCGCTAAAGCAGTAAGCGTAAGCTCCTTTTTCAAAAATCTTTCCGAAGCTTCAAAAGCAGCCAGCTTTTTCAAAAGTTTTTTCTCCGTATCTTCGGATATATTGATTCGATCTTTTATATTATTATTTCTATCTGTATAATTACTCCTTAATGTAACATCCGTATTTTTTTTAACATAGGATGGAGTTGGCTTATCCTTCAATGCTTCAAGTGCTAAATGGTAATTATCTTTAATCTTTTTATCTCTTTCACGAAAAAACAGCCACATCAATACAAATACCAAAACGGTAAGTGATGAGAACAAACCTATTATTTTGATTAAGCTTTTGTTGTGCTCATCTTTCAGTATTTTCGTGTATTTTTTAATCTGGTCTTTTGTAGAAATCTTTTTCTTTGGATCGGAAGACTCTAAAGTTTTTGAATACAAAGATGGATTAATTGAATTTCCAACCCAATTATATCTACCGAGAATTTGTGTTCCGCTAAAATGAATTGACTGAGATTTTACAGAGCCAAACACTGCAAAAACACACAACAGGATTAACATTTTACCCAAGTCCATACTATTATTGTGTTTTTTGTTTTTAGAGAAATTAATAACATCAAACAAGCAACATTCCTCCATCAACAGTAATTATACTTAAATTTTTGATAATATTAATTCATTATTATTAGCATTTCTAAAATTACAAAAAAAATATAATAATGTCTGTTAATTTCTAAAAACATTTTTTCGGGTATAAAAAACATTTAAAAATCATCTTAAAACACTAACAATCAATATTGTTTATTTGTAAATAAAAATGTTAAAATCCCGAATCTTTTCCCGAAATCAAACAACATTAATTCTGTCATTCTTCTACAAAAGAGTTGCATTGTTTGTTTCCTGTGACTAATATTGGGGTATACTATTAATCTGATAACATGGAACAAGTGATAAATAAAAATGGTATGCAAAACCAATTTTTTTCTCAAAAAAAAAGATTGTTTTATTTTGCAATGTTCCTTTTGAACTTCGGAAGTATAAATGCTGCCTCTATTTTCAATAATACCGGATTTTTGGAAAAAGAGCTTAAGCAAAATGAAACAAAATTTGACAAAAATGATGTCAAAGTAAAGATTAACAAAGACACTTTATTGATTTTTACTAAAGACATGGTCATCGTAAGCCAGATTGATCCAGAAAAATCAAAATTACTTCAATCTGATAAGCATTTGAATAATCAAATCAAAGGATTTGCGGACAGTATAGATCCAAAATCCAGATACAAGGTGGTTTATGCGGACATCAAAGACAATCTGAACGTTATCAATGAACTTGGAAACAACATTTCTATTGCAGAAATCATTCACGATCATCAAGATCATTCCGCCGTTTATATTAACAAGAGTATATTATTCATCATTATTCTTCTACCATTTCTATTATTAGGCTATTACTATAAAAAGGGCAAAAACACATCAGAACAGAATTATGAAGACATTATGGAGAATCTCAAGACTTCTGCTCCTGAGATTTCTCCAGACCTTGAGACCGAGACATTGTACACTCCAGAATGTACAGAGCACAAGACAAAAACAATGTCCATTAATGACGACACGGTTAAACACATTCTTGCAAGACTGGCAAAATTTGAAAAATCGCAAAAGTACCTGCGACAGGATATGAGCTTATCTGGACTGGCAACCTATCTTGACACCAACAACAAATATCTTTCAGAAATCTTAAAGCAATACAAAGGAAAAAAATTCAGTGACTATATTAATGGATTGAGAATTGTTTACATCACAGAAGTACTTTATAAAAATCCTATCTATCGGGAATACAAAATCAGTTATCTTGCGGAAAGCTGTGGCTTTGGCTCAAGAGAAGTATTTGCGGTTGTTTTCAAAAAAGAAACAGGCATATCGCCGTCTTATTTTATTAATAACTTAAAAAAGGATATAAGAGAGGAGCAACCACCTACCAATCTGATTGCATTAAATCAACTATAATAAAATAAATGGCCTTAATGAGGTCATTTTATTTTTTTTTGTAAAGTATATAAAAAAAATATTAACTTGCACCACTGAAAGTTACAATTGTAATTTTAAAAATAAACACAACAAAAAACAAACACAAATGATAAACAATTTCAGATCTAAGGCTATTCTGCAGTTAGAATTTCATGAAAACAATACAGCACTTATTATTACAGGTTAATAAATCTGTATTTCTTTGTGCGCTTTTGTTTTTGACAGACTCCCTCAATGAATCAATTGAGAATATTAGCAATTAATAAAACACAACAAAAAAACACGCAAATGATTAATCACTATTTTTTCTTCGAAAATTTATTCAAGCGCTTTATCTAAGACCGCTTAATTGTCTATATCTCTACTTCTACCTAAGTGAGATAAATCTTACGATTATTTTTTGGGATGTTATATCCCTTATTGCAAAACCTAAAATTATTTTACATTAAGTATAATAATTTCAGTTGGTAATATCTAAACAATAAATGATGACAAACAATAACACTATGATGATAAAACATTTAAAAAGTACAAATAAAGGGTTGGAAAATCTCTTTTTTTTGGCGCTTGACTTATTCCGATGGTTTCATCGAAAAGATCGTGACATCCCGAAATTGAAATTGCTATTATTCTCGGCACTAGTCTTTGCGGGCATGCCCCTTTTTAAGACACAATGTAATACCGTGTGTAACAGCAATTATGGACTCAACTCCAATAATGATGCAGCTAGTATTGAGTACGATAATATAATTTCTGGCAATAATAATACAATCATTAAGGAATCTGATGGTACATTCAAAGTATTTGGTTATGGTATGGCCAGCAATGGTAGTGGTAATGTCCTCAGCCCTTTAGTCATTAACAGTACCAACTTTCCGGGTCTGCAAGGTACAGTCTTAAAAGCTGCTATTGGAGATAGCCAGGCCGTTGTACTAACTACACAGGGCTTATATGCTTGGGGACATACAGGCTCTTCCATGCTATCTAGTACTGTAAAATCAACTGCCGCTATGGGACCAGTGACCATTGCAGGAAGTAATACCTATGGTCTGCCACAAGGGGTGGAGCCAGGAAACGTTAAAAGTTTATTTGGTACTTCCAATACATTGGCATTGCTAACTTGTAGCGGGGAAGCATGGGTATTAACACAAACCGCCAGTGTAGCAGGTGTTGGTTTGTCGACCGCAAATCATATCTGGAACCGCGTAACTACTTCAGAGTCTGGCAATCCTACTTTGAACAACGTGGTAGCCCTAAGAGGTGGACCAAACAATCTTATTGCCTTGCTTGCTGATGGTACACTATGGACTTGGGGAAGCTACACTTATTTGGGTGATGGTACAGCTTATGCGACCAGAAATAGAGCAACCAAAATGACTTTGCCTAACCCTGCAGGTATTATCAAAATGATAGGAATGGCAAGTTTTATTGGTAGTTATTATGTATTATATACAGATGGTAATCTGTATGCTATGGGAGATAATGCAAACAGACAACTTGGGGATTGGACAACTACTACCCGAACAACCTGGATACAGCCTAAGTACACTTCCGCATCGGGTGCTGCGATGAGTAATATTCGTTGGATTTCCCCAACAGAACATTATGATTCTTATCAGGCAATCAATGTTCTTACAACAACCGGTCAGGTATATAATTGGGGAACGAATTATCAGAGTAAACTTCGAACAGGAGGTGGAAGCTCATCGACTGTAGGTATTGATCCTGGCAGTCCTACTACAGACCGGATACTTGCAGTAGAGTCAGGAGGGATGCAAACTATTGTTATCAAAGCCTGTACACAGAATTTTGGCTTTGCAGGAAATCAATATTATGGCAATGCAGGAGATGGTTCTAACACTGTGAATGCAACAAGAGTACCTTATTATTATACCACTGCCCCTGTTAATGTATGTGGAGCTAATGCCATTACAACAGCTGGAACACCTGTGTTTAATACAGGTTTACCAACCAATAGATGTCAAGGTGCTGGAACGGTAACCTACACAGCTACGTCTTCCGGAGGAAGTGTTTCTTATAGCCTTACACCTGCTGCTGCAGGAACGATCGATAGTGCCACGGGTGCTGTTACGTATAATGCGTCATGGTCAGGGACTGCTGTTATAACAGCAACTGATAATGGCGGTTGCGGTACACCAGGAACAGCAACGTTTACAGTAACTGTAGCTCCTGCGCCTGCTACCCCGGTATTTAATAGCGCTTTATCAACTCAAAGATGTACAGGAGCAGACACGGTAACTTATACCGCTACATCTTCCAACGCAGACAGTATAACATACACTATTACAAATACCGGTACAGGAACGCAGCCAACCATCAACCCTGCAACGGGTGAGGTAACCTATGCCGCCAACTGGAGTGGAACGTCAACAGTTACTGCCACCGCAAGCGGATGTAGCACAACAACATCTTCTACTTTCACAGTAAGCACAGCAGCAATCCAGGCAGTAGCAGATGCTGCTACGGGACCGTCTGCTACACCATTAGCAATCAATGTTTTAACCAATGACCTTTGCAGCCCTGATCCTACTACATTAACCATTGCAACACAACCTGCAAACGGTAGTGTACAGATTGGTGCAGGAGGCATAGTGACCTATTTACCCAATGGTGATTTTTCAGGAACGGATACATTTGTCTATAGGGTATGTACTGGTCCTTCAGGCGCATGCAGCCAGGCTACGGTAACAGTTACTATTGAGGCCAACCTGACTGACGTATGTAGTACCGCCGGCTTACCTAAAACGTTTTATCTGCCTTTCCCGGAAAATGCGGAACTGAAAAAAGCACTAATGAGTGCGGGAAGTGATGCAGTAAGTAATAATACTGCCAACGCCAGAAGGATTATTGGTATTAGAGCCAATTACTCTAATACGCTTATCTATTATGACCATTGGGAAGATGGTTATGAGCCTACAGCAGGAACGCGTACACAAACTACTACGGAAATCTGGGGAGACGGGAACACCTCCAACGGTGTTGCTCCCGGATATCCGACAGATATTTTTCCGGAAGGGGCTATCATTACATTAGATAATAACAATCCTTACAGAACAGGAGATGGCAGAACCCCTACCGAAACCACAATACAATATGATGGTAGAGATAAAATATATTCTACCAAGCTACTGACCCTCACCAAAGTTACAGGTAGTGATGCAACTTTCTCAGTACAAAATACCAAAGGTAATGTGATCGATACCAACAAATTCGGGCGATTGTTCGTAGTTCCTTTTGGAGAGAATATTAGCTCTCTACTGAATCCTAATATTGCGACTACAGTTTTCGACTATACTTCTCTATTTGTAAGAGCGTCGGAGAACGGTACTATAGTACAGCTGGATTATAATGGAGATGGCGTGGTAGATGTTACATCGCCAACACTTGCAGAAGGAATGGTATGGTTCTATGAAGGAACTGCTGGCCCACCCCCAGGTAATAAAACCAGAGATACAAACAAGTCAAATGATATAAAATCCGGTGCTGTGATCACCAGTAACAAACCGGTGGGTGTAGATCTTGTTTTTGGAGGGATAGATAACTATGGAACCAGAAATATTCCATTGCTGCCAGGTAACTTTTATGGAAGCACCTACTACTCTCCTGTTTACACAACCTTGGCTACTGCTCCTGTATACGCAGTATTCACAAACAGTTTGAATGAAGATATAACAGTGAATTGGAAAAATGGACTTGGAGGCAATGGCAGCATCATAATTCCAGCCAAGGGTTATACATCTTTGGAGATGAATCAAGCCACTGCTTATAAGTTTGAGAGCGCTAACGGGAAAAGCTATACAGCTGTCACAATCGTAGATGCTGATGCTAATGGTTTAGCTTATGACTGGGCATTTAATATGATTCCTGGAGAACAACTGACGAACTTTACAACGACAGCTTGGGCACCAGGCATGGCTTCTGCCGGAGCTGCTAATCCGGTATGGATCACTCCTACCAAGAGTACCACAGTATATGTTAAATATACTGGCAGTGTCATAAGTACAGCGCCAGGATCGACAAGTCCTTGCGGTTTGAAGTATGATGTGGCCTACACGCTCTCGGAGCTACAAGCACAAAAGGTTTTTACCAGCACAGGAAACGGAGGTATGTCCTTCTTTACTTGTGACGGGACACCAATCTCCGCTGTTTATGGCCAGGATTCATCTGTTGCTGCAGTAAGTGGAGCTACTACATTGGATGCAGGATTTACATTGGATCCTCAATGTGTAGATTTTGTAATATTTGCAAACGATGACCAGTCTCAAACCTATCCTAACATCCCAGTAACTATAGATATCCTGAACAATGATGTAGGAAGAGTATCTCCAACTACTGTTACTATAGTGTCTCAACCAACAAATGGAACAGTAGTAGTCAACCCGGACGGAACGGTAACTTATACACCCAACCCTGGGTTCTCTGGTACCGATACTTTTAACTACCAGGTTTGTAATTCTGACAGATCATTATGCAGCACCGCTGTTGTAACTGTAAACGTAGGCTGCCTTGATGCTGAGATGAAGCATATCCTGACAGGTAAAATATTTGACGATACCAACAAGAATGGTGCTAATGACAATGGAGAAGGCGGAATTGCCCATACTGTTAATCTGTATCTTGATGCTAATGGTAACGGTGTATTAGACAGTTCTGAGAACACTCCCGTAGAATCTGTAACTACCACTAATACCGGCGCATACGTTTTTGATCGTGCTACTCCTGTACCAACTACCCAGGCTTCCCATGATTTTGCTACAGCCAGCTACAGTGCAGGAACAGGATGGTCTACCAACTGGATAGAAGAAGGTGAAGCAACAGCTGCAACTACTGGGAACATTCAGATAGTGTCAGGTGAGCTTCGTATTACAGGTAATACTGCCGTAGCAGTCAGAAGATCTGTTAGTGCACCAACTACTAATGCCTTGTTGTCATTTGATTACAGAACTGCCAACCTGGATGGTCTTCCATATAAAACACTTTTAGTAGAGGTAGCTCCTAGCGCAACAGGGTCTTGGACAACTCTTGGATACTTATATAGTACTACAGGATATACAAACGGAAAAAAGGTTTATAATATCCCGGCTTCGGTTGTGACTGCAGGTACGACCATTCGTTTCAGAACAACAGGAGCTGGCAATCACTTCTTTTATATCGATAATGTAGCAATACAGTCTATACCAACCGTTAATTATATTGTGCAGCTTGCAGAACCTCTGCCTACTAACAGTTACCAGACTTTGCCTGTATCTCCACAGAAAGGTTATGCAGTAGCATTTAGCGGTTATAAAACCAGCTGTTCAAATAACTTTGGGCTTGCGATTTGTTCTGCAGCAGGCACAATGCCAGCTGTTAACTCTTCTGTAATGGCAAACTGTTCTTCTGGGACTGTTAACCTTAATACACAAGCACATACAGGTACAGTACCTTCAGGCAGTACATTATTATGGTTTACAGATGCTGCACATACTACAGCTGTAGCAGATCCTACATCGGTAGGACCAGGTACATATTACGCTTTCTATTATAGCTCGGGTGGCAATTGCTATTCTGCGCCATCTCAACCTGTGAATGTAACGATCAACACAACAACCATAATTGCACAGCCAGATAGCACGCCGCAAAACATTTGTGTCAATGGTACGGCTACACAATTAAGCGTTACAGCTAATAATGCAATAAGTTATCAATGGTATTACAGTGACGCCGCAACTGGCGGATCTGTAACAACAGTTACCGGTGCTACATCATTCACTTACACACCGCCTACTGTTGCAGCTTTTGCTACAAGATATTATTTCGTAATCGTAACGGGAACTTGTGGTTCTGTAACCTCATCGCCGCGTACGCCGGTTACAGTTAATGCCTATCCTACTTCTGTATCGATAAGCCCGACAACGCAGACTGTAACCCTTAATAGTACTCCTACTAATCTTACAGCTACAGCAACAGGTGCTACTACTTACCAATGGTATAGCAATACAAACAATAGTAATACCGGAGGGACTCTGATAATTGGAGCTACATCCTCTACTTACACACCACCAACTAATGCTTTAGGCACTTTATACTACTATGTTGTGGCAAGCAGCGGTTCAGGATGTGGTACAACATCAGCAACTGTTCAAGTTAATGTAACAGCAGCTTGTACAGTAGGTAGCATAGCTCCTGCAGTAAGTTCGCCTCTGTTCACATCTTGTCCAAGTGGAGTAGCCAATCTAAACAATGCGCATACAGGAACTATACCTGCCAACGCAAGCCTGGTATGGTTCAGAGATACAGCCCATACAGATCCAGTATCCAATCCTACCGCTGTAGGTGCCGGAGTCTATTATGCGTTCTATTACAGTAGTGCGGGGAATTGCTATTCTCCAGCTTCTAGCCAGGTTAATGTAATTGCCGCTGTATGTTCTACGTGTACAGCGCCAGCAGATCCTCAACAGAGGGATCTTAATCAATGGCTTCAAGTTAATCCAGCACCATCAGGTTCTGTGATCCAATGGCATACTTCTGCAACCCCATCTTCAACAAGTTTGTTGAGCAGTACTAACATATCTGTAAGCTCTACCCCTACAGAGTATTGGGTGTACTATTATAACACCTCTACCAACTGCTACAGCCCTGGAAGCAAATTAATCACGGTGACTAATATTTGTTGTAATATCCCTACGGTTAATCTTAATACAACACAATATGCTGCACCACCAGATGGTTCTACATTGGTATGGTACAGCACAAGAAACCATTTGAATGGAACTCTTGTCAATAATTCTGCAGCGGTAGGTGAAGGCGTTTATTGGCCTTACTTCTTTAATGCTTCTACCAATACATACACTATGGCGGGTGCACCTGTATTAGTTGCGATTGACGATCTGTGTGCTTGTTACAAGCCGGGAGCAACAACCGGAGGCACTGTGCTAGACACCAAAGTAGGTATCTCAGCTTTGGGAAGAGCTGGCGCAACAGATGCTGATAACTGGCCAATGACCCGTAAAGGCGGACACATTGCATTGGAATCTAAAACCAAAGCTTTTGTACCAAACCGTGTAGCATTCTCGGATGCGGATAATGATCCTTTTACACCGGACGTTCCAGTGGGTATAGCTCCAGCTAACTTTGTAGAAGGGATGATGGTGTATGACACCACCAACAAATGTATGAAACTATATACTACTATGGATAATGGTTTGAGCTACGCATGGTATTGTATCTCTACCCCAACTTGTCCGGATTAATAGAGATTCTAATTATAGAAATAACCGTTTATTTTATTATTAAAACACAACACAATGAAATTTTTTAATACATATATTTTATTCTTCGTATTTCTGTTAGTAGGATCGTCTATGACATCAGCACAGAACTGTACTGTGAATGCCGGTGGGACTACTAAAATATGTGGAACCAGCTATACGCTGCAAGGCAGTGCGAATAATTCTACGTCTGGTAATCCAACCTGGACAATTGTATCTAAACCCGCAGGTGCTCCTGACCCGGTCATCAGTAATATCAATTCTTATACACCGAATGTAACGGGGATGACGTTCCCAGGAGATTATGTGTTCCAGATTGCACAAAACTGTACCACGGGCAGTGTAACATCGCAGGTAACAATTACAGCTCCTGGTGATGTCTCTACTTTTACGGCAGGCCCGGATATTACCAATGTTAATGCAACAGTGGGTACGGTAAATCTAAATGGTGTGGTACCCGCAGGTTATACAGCACAATGGAGCGCATACAATATATGGCGATACGAAAGATCAAGTGGAATAAAAACATCTCAAAACTCAACCTTTGGATCCCCTAATTCTGCTTCTACCACATTCAGTCTGATTAAAAAGGCTGATCACGATATTGATCCTGCCTATGTTGTTACTTTAAGAATTACATCCATTTATAACCCCAACTGTTTCTATGAGGATACAGCCATAGTCCGCTTTATCCCAAATCCACAAATCGTATTACCTCTAATTACAAGTAATTGTGTTACTCCAACAGGCAATACCTTTATTGCTTTAAGTAGTACTTCTCCAATTTTTGGTACGACAACTACAGGTTCCGCTGGTAACCCTACTTACGGAACCAATATATCAATGAACGTTACCAGCCAGCCTTCCGGAGCTAATATGACATATTGGAGAATTTTTGATGGATTATTTTATTTCACAGGAGCCAATACACCTGGAACTTATAAATTTACAATTACTGTTACAAATGCTGCAGGAACTTATACTACGCCAGAAATTACTTATATTAATTCAGGTACGCCACCTAATGTAGTCTCGTTCCTGGTACCTTCTGACCCGGAACAGATGATGGTCTACTTTAACGCCAACAGTGGTGGAGAAGTACATTGTGGTATTGCAGGCAGCACCACACCTATTACTTTCCGTTATACACTGGACCCATCTGATCCTGTTACCAATACTTCTAATGTATCTGTCTCTGGTGTAACTCCTCCGGGTGGCGCACCAACTTATGTAACAGGCGGGGCGGGTACGGCCAACCGAAGTGTGACTGTAACGCCGCCAGCAGGCGGGTGGCGTGTAGGAACTTATAAATTTACAATTTATACATATAATGGAACATGTAATGGACCTAGTCAATCTTATTACATTCATATTTCCGATGGAGCAAGATCTAATGTTAGTGTAAATAATACTGTGGTTTGTTATCCTGGTTCAGGCGTTGTAACAGCAACCGTTCAATTGCCTGCAGTATATAAAGGCGTGGTTAACAGCAGCTACTTTCAGGATTTTGTAGGAAGATATGATTTCACAACCCTTTCTACGCCAAACGGAGCTGCTACTCCAACATTTGAGGCTGCCAATCTAAGATCTTTCACTTCCACTTCTACAGTAATTGGTAACCTGACAACTGCTGGTGTCTATACCTTCAAAATTAAATTAGCTCCAAATACTAGCGGTGTAGGCGAATTTTTAGATCAAGAGTATGCCTGTTCCGGAGCTTCCTTGGAAAGTACTTTTACTGTTACAGTAGCACCGCAGATTAATTCTAATGCGGGAAGTGATCAGGATGTGATTTGTAATGCCACCATATCATTAGCAGGAAATAATCCTGGTGCGGGAACAGGAACATGGTCAGTTGTATCCTCACCTGCAGGAACATCACCGGTATTCTCCAATGCTTCATCACCTAATACATCGGTATCAGCTTTGAGCGAAGCAGGAACATACACCTTCCGATGGACTATTACTACTGGCGACTGTGTAAGTACAGATGATGTTACCGTTACCATCCAGGCTTGTCTTAGCATTTCCGGCACTGTTTTTAATGATGCGAATAGCAATACTGTAATCGACAGTGGTGAAGCGGGTACTTCTGCAGGAGGAAGCTATATTTATTTGGTGGACAGCAGCGGTATCATCGCTAACAGCACACCTGTTAATTCTAATGGAACTTACAACATCAATGTAGGTGCAAATAACAATTACACCTTGCAGTTGTCTCCTAATATTTATCCGGTAGGAACTAATACTGCGACAACCCCAATTAATCACAACATTCCGGGATGGGTAACGACTGGTGAAAACAAAAACAATAATACAGGAAGTGGAGACGGAACCCCTGACGGGACACTATCTGCTACAGTAACTAATTCAAGCTTTACCAATTATAATTTTGGTATCAAAGCGTGTGCGGCAGGTACTACTCCGCCTATTTTTGATGCAATAACTGGTTAATTACATTCATATTAAAACACACACAATGAAAACAAATATTATAACCTCATTATTATTAATAGCAGCGGCTACTGGTATTAAATCCCAGGTCGCCATTGGAAAAACCAGTGTCACCAACAACTCTGTTTCTTTGGAATTCTCAGATGCTGAAAACAAAGGAATGATACTTCCCTATATAGAAAACAAATCTGCTATCACAGAAAACGGTTCTGTAATTTTTGACAATACGGATCATAAAGTAAAATATCTAAAAGATAACAGCTGGTTTGATCTCTCTGTAGATACTACGGGTAAATCCGATATCGCTATCCAGACCTCCAAAACGGAACTTAGTACTGCTAAAACAACTATAGGAACCAATACAGCAATGGATAGCAATGGTATTTTGGTTCTGTCTGATGCCAACAAAGCGATGATCCTTCCAAGAGTAGCCAGCCCGCACCTTAATATCATCAATCCTGCACCGGGAATGATGGTTTATGACACCACCAAGAAGCAGCTTGCCGTTTACAATGGGACAGTTTGGTCTTTTTGGAAGCCATAACCCGACACCATAAAACAGGATAATAATTGATACTGTTATTATAGATAGACCTTTTCCCTAACAGAGCTTTCAGCCATTAGTTTGTTGCCTTGAAAATCTGTTAGGGATTTTTTTCCTTAATCACTACTCCAATGAATAAGCCTACTCTACGTAAAAACGAAATCGCTGAACAATACCTTACCTTTCTGGATAGGCACATTGATGATGTCATAAAAGGTAATGAACAGGAATTCTTCAGTATCAAGCATATTGCCTCTACCCTAGCCGTATCGCATACCCATTTTACAGATACCATAAAGAAAGTTTTGGGTAAGCACCCTTGCTTTTTCTACGATGAAAAAATTATTGAGAAGGCTAAAGAAATGCTTGGGGAAAAAGATATGCAACCAAGTGTTGTTGCCAAAAAACTGACTTATGATCCGTCCAACTTTTCTAAGTTTTTTAAAAAATGGACAGGTGAAACACCAGGGATGTATAAACTGCATTTTCAGCAGGTATAATTCCAAAAAACCGAAGTTTTCACCATGATTTTCGGCTTATAAAATGACATATTTGTGTATCTATAAAATCAAAAAATCATTATTATGTCAAAACACGATGTGAAAGGGAAAGTGATCCTTATTGCCGGAGGAGGCAAAAACCTTGGCGGATTATTAAGCAGAGATTTTGCTGCAAAAGGTGCAAAATTAGCGATTCATTACAACAGTGAGAGCTCGAGAGCAGAAAGTGAAAAAACTTTGGCTGATGTTCAGGCTCTTGGTGCAGAAGCATTTTTGTTTCAGGCTGACCTTACGAAAGTTGAAAACATTACTAAATTCTTCGATGAAACCATCAGCAAGTTCGGAACTATTGATATCGCTATCAATACGGTTGGGATGGTATTGAAAAAGCCTTTTACCGAAACTACAGAAAAAGAATACGATACAATGTCTGATATCAACTCGAAGGTTGCCTATTTCTTCCTGCAGGAAGCTGGGAAAAAAGTAGCCGATCACGGGAAAATTTGCACGATTGTAACGTCTCTTCTTGCGGCTTACACAGGGCTTTATTCGACTTATGCAGGAATGAAAGCACCTGTTGAGCATTTCACAAGAGCGGCTTCTAAAGAATTCGGGGCGAGAGGGATTTCTGTAACAGCAGTTGCGCCCGGACCAATGGATACGCCATTTTTCTATGGCCAAGAAGCTGATGATGCCGTTGCTTATCACAAGTCTGCTTCTGCGCTAGGTGGTCTTACCGACATCAAAGATATTGCCCCATTGGTAGAGTTTTTAGTAACTGACGGATGGTGGATCACTGGTCAGACTATTTTCGCTAACGGCGGATACACGACGAGGTAATAGAGTATTCATAAGCTCTTTCAAAGTTGGGAATTGGAAAAGCTTCAATTCCCAATTTTTATTTTATGGAGATCAGCGAAGCTAAATTATTGCTACCAGAATTAACCTCAACCCAGTATGAAATATGGGCAGACTTAGGTTGTGGAAGCGGAACTTTTACTTATGCTTTAGCCGAAAAATTATCAAGGGAGAGTAAAATATTTGCTGTTGACAGAATCCGACAAACATTTTCAGAACGGTATGACCAGGCAAAGATTGATTTCATACAAGCTGATTTTGAAAACGATGATTTGAATATTTCTTCTCTGGATGGGGTTCTTTTAGCCAATGCCCTGCATTTTGTAAAAGATAAAGCAAGATTAATTCAAAAGCTGGAAGAATATTTTGAGCAAGGAAACGGAAGGTGGATTATTGTAGAATATGATCATTCGGTTTCGAACCAGTGGGAGCCCTATCCAATTCCTTTTGTTCAGTTGAAGTTGTTATTCAGTCAATTTGGTTATTCAAAAATTGAAAAAATAGGCGAAAGAAAGTCTGTTTTTGGCGGAACAATGTATTCGGCTTTCATTACTAAAACTTAAAAAAATTAATTACGATGATACTTAAAATTATAAATGGAATTCTAATTTTGGTTGCCGTTTTTATGGGCTTCAAACAAGGATATGCTATGTTTTCCGGAAAGCCTGAAATGATGGAGATGTTCGGAAAATGGGGTTTTGGAAAAACCGGACTGATGATTAACGGAGCTGTTACTATTCTTGCAGCAGTATTAATTCTTTTTCCAAAAACTTTTGTCTGGGGAAATTTTCTGATGGCAGCGGGAATTTTGCTGATTATCTGTTTTCATTTATTAGATAAAGACTTCAAAGGTGTAATGGTTGAGCTTCCATTTCTGCTGCTTAATCTGTTGATTATCTATCTTCAGCATCCTTTAAAGAGTGCTTAATTAATGATTCTAAAAACACACAAATGATGAGAAAAATATTATTTGCAAACTTTTCAGCATTGGTGCTGTGTTCTGTAACGGCCTGTACACAGACTAAAAGAGAAAACACACAAAAGATATCTGAAACTAAACATTTAACCCTTAAAAAAACACAACAAACTATGGAATTATCAAAAATCACCAACCCGACAGTCAATGCTGCAATGACAGCTTGGCAAAATGGCGACAGCAAAACTTTCTTATCTTATTTTACAGCTAATCCCACAATGACGGATGATGGCAGCCCGAGAAGCTTTCAGGGATTTGTAAAGGAAGCCTGTGGCGAAGAGAAGTTTCTGACGATAGACTCTGTAGAAAATGACGGAAAAGATATTACCGGAAATTTCAAGGCTGGAAAATGGGGAACTTTCAAGGTTTTCTTCAAATTTCATCAGAATTCTGATGGCAAATTCGACCGTTTAGACATCGGGCAGGCTCATTAAATTCTTAATCTTTAATATTAAAGGATATTTTGCTTACCAAGAAAGTGAATTACTTGACTGCATTTTTAATATAACTTACAACCACTTTAGTTTTCCAAACAAAGAGTTTATATATCTAAAATACTTCTCAAAGAATTTTCTTTTAGAATTTGTTTTTGTTTTTAAGTAATGATGTATTGGATGTCATTACTTTTTTATGTCCTAATGATGCAAGAAAAAAAAGGAATTTATTAAACATTATTATTTCAATCACATTCGTAAAATAATTAAATTAAATTAAAATATCCTCAACAAATAAGGCTAAATCATTGTAAAATAAAAAATTTAACAACTGGATTAACCCATTAGTAACGGTATCATTTTTCAGAAATCCTCACATGCTGATTTAACAATATTTTAACATATTTGGTAAATTGCTTAGGGAATCGTAAAGATCTTTGAAGTTTTAATGAACCTTTTCAAAGATAGACCATTACGACAACGGCAACGTTTGCAGGCTTAGCAAGATTGATAAATAATTCAAGTAATTTTAAAATATTGAAGATGAATACAGCACTATTGGTGAAAATTCTTCTTTTTACAGGATTTTTTACACATGCTCAGGTTGGCATCAATACTGCTACGGCCAAAACCATTTTAGATGTTACCTTAAAACCAGCAAACGACACTATTTTATACGGCATCATCCTTCCAATAATAACTGGAGATCAATTACGTACCAAAAACTATACTGTAAACATTCCCTCTCCTACGGAAAACCTGGATGTTGATAGTGTTTCAAGAATAAGGAATCTTACTGAGAATCCCAGCACAAACGTAATCAACCTTTGACCATTACTATTAAAAATACATATTATGATTAAATTCTATTCTAAACACTTATTTGCGTTGCTAAAATTAATAGTATCTGGTCGTGACATAACGCAAAATGTGACGAAAAATACAATTTTAAAAAGAAATCAAATCAAGAACCATATCTTGAGAAACAATCTTATAAGGTTTTGTTTAATATTAATAGGTTGTTATATTGGTGCGCAAAACATCAGTAATCCGGATTTTGAGAATTTCTCACAATGCCCAAATGCCCAAAGCCAGCTAACCAGAGCTACAGGATGGACACAGCCTACAACTGCAGGTACTCCGGATTATATGAATGTCTGTACTCCAACTAGCGGGTCTAGCCTTACACTTAGCCCACAGACACTTACAGCCCAAAGCGGAACTGGTTTTGTAGGAGGTTATGCGGAAGTAAATAACTCTCCACTTAACAATTACAAAGAATATCTTACCAATAGGTTATCATCTCCCCTGATAGCAGGTATTACTTATAGTTTTTCTTTTTATGTAGCTCACATGTTCGGCGGGTCGCCTTCCGCATTTTTACCTGTTTTAACATATGTCGATCTTCCAGCATCAGAACAAGGCTTTATCGGCGCAGTATTTTCGACAACATCTCCTTCTAATAGCAATACAGTGGGTGGAGGAAGCTTTGCACCACTACTTAATTCCTTTGGTAGTGGCAGAGTTTTAATCCCCGCAAGCAATACCGATGTTTATGGAGCAACATCCCGTAATAATTGGGTAAAGGTAACATTGCAATATACTGCGGTAGGAGGTGAAGAGTATATGACAGTAGGTCAGCTTAGACAAGGTGGAGCTACTACTTTGGCCAATGCACAGGGAGTATATTATCTGTATGATAATTTTTCGCCATCTCTCGCTCCAGTTACAGTGCTTACTAAAAGTGTATCTCCTTCTACTATTGTTTCCAATGGTACAGCAACATATACTTTTACTCTTAACAATACGGCTGCCGGTAGTGTTGCACAGACTAATCTTTCATTTACAGACAACCTTCCAAGTGGACTTAGGCTTGCCGCAAATCCTAATGTTACAGTTACAGGATTGACAGCTGGAACCGTAACTGCAAATCCAGGCGGAACATCCATAGCAGTTGCCGGTTATAATCAAGCAGCTAATACAACTGCCACCATTACTGTTAATGTTACCAATATGCCCGGTCAAGGCAATCCGAGTTGCGGAAGTAATCCAACTGCCTTTACTAATACATCAGCAAACATATCAAACCTTAGTGGCAATATCACAAACAGTATAGGTAATGTATGTCTAATTGTATCGCCCACACCTTTTGCATGCGACTCTAAAATGTATCTGGTTCAAAATGCCAACAGTGCAATATACAATATCACCTCTTCTACCAATCCATTTACTTATCCTATTATTGGTTCACCGGCAGGCTATCAATATAATGCAACCGGGCTTAATCCAATAGATGGATATATCTATGCAATGCGAACCTTTAGTAATAATCTTCTTAGGATTGATTCCAGTGGAGCCATTACAGATTTAGGAGCTATCTCCGGCTTACCCGCTGCAACCGGAACCACAAATTACAACAGTGGGGAGATAGATCATCTCGGGAATTACTACATTAAGCACTCCGGCTCCAATAGTACAATATACAGAGTTAATATAGCATCTTTGACGGCTGTACCAATTACTTTATCACAAGCTACTGATCCTTCTGACTTAGCATACAACGTGGTTACAAATCTCTTATATGGCGTTGCTTTAGATGGCAGGCTATTTTCTATTAACCCATCGACCGGAACAGTAAGTTTTATAGGTACCTCTCCCGGAGCGGCAACCTTTGGAGCCCTTTTTGGTTCAAGTACCGGCGAAATCTACGGGGTTAATAATGCCGGTGGTTTTTTTCAATTTAATTTGACAAACGGAAACAGAGTGCAGGTTTCCTCTGCACCAGCAAGTGGAAATAACGACGGAGCCCATTGCGTTACTGCTCCAATTACATTTGATGCAGATCTATCTGTTACCAAAACAGATGGAACAAGCACTTATTCAGCTGGAACAAATACCGTTTATACTATTGTAGCAAGAAATAATGGTCCTTTTGGGGTACAAAATGCTACCGTATCCGATCTGTTACCGGCCGGAATTCCAGCTGCAAACATGTCATACACAGCTGTGGCTTCTGCCGGAAGTACAACTTCTGTAACAGGTACACAAACGGGTGCTATTAATGATTTGATATCGCTCCCTGTAAATGGTACAGTCACCTACACTGTGACAGTAAATATCCCTTCAACATTTACAGGAAATCTTGTAAATACAGTAACAATAACAGCCCCAGCCAATATTAATGATACCAATACAGCAAATAATCCAGCAACAGACACCAACGTCTCAGTATGCAGCTTGGGATTAGACTCTGATGGAGATGGCATCTCTGATGCATGCGATCTTGATGATGATAATGATGGAATTTTGGATGCAGTAGAATCACCAAATTGTTTTTATGCAGATTATGAAGTAAGAAAAACCATATCTTCTATTACTTCTCAGTTTACAACGACCGATAGTTTTGGCTTATTATACAATTATATTGTCGAGAATACTGTAGCCGCAGGTTTCAATTTTACAACTGCTGTAGCTTTAGCGTCCAATCCTGCGGGAAGTAATTTATTTACCATTGAATTTAATAAACCTATTGCTCTTGGGTCGCTTATACTAACGGATAATATTTCCAATACTGCCGCCGCAAGAGCAAGGTTATTCGGATCCAATGACAATATTACCTATTTGCAATTGACTTCTGCTGAAAGCAATATCAACACCGCTACAGGAACTACATTCACAATCGACCAAAACCAGGCAAAATATAAGTATTATAAAATTCAGACCACCGTTGCCGGAGCCATTGCCACAACAGACTATATTGGGGAAATCATACCTATTGTAGCATCTAATTATATTCCAAGCGAATATCCGAAAGCTACTTGTACAGATGATCTTGACGGCGATGGTATTCCAAACCATTTGGATTTGGATTCTGATGGCGATGGTTGTTTTGACGCTTTTGAGGGTGATGAGAATGTTACTCTAGGACAATTAAATGCTAATGGAAGTATTAATAGTGCTGTAGATGTTCAGGGGGTTCCTGTCTTAGTCAGCTCAGGAGGAACCGCAGATATTGGTGGAGATCAGGGACAAGGAAATGGGCAGTCAAAAAGTGCATTAAAAAATGATTGCTTAGATTCTGATAACGATGGTCTTGTTGATTGGATCGATCTTGATGATGATAATGACGGAATACTGGATTTAACAGAATGTCCGAATACATATATAGTAAGACCTGTAGTAACTTCTTCCATAACAACGGTGAATACTATTACTGTGGGAGATATCCAAACAATTGCTAATGCTGAAGGAGCTGGAGGTACAGGCAGCGGTACGGTTCCACACTGGTATACCAATGCGGTAAATAATCTTCCGGTTGAGATCAGTATGAATATGCAGGCAGCTTCTATCATCGATAATATTAAATTATATGATCCTTGGGGGTTTAATGAATGGATCAAAGATTTTAAAATAGAATTTTATAATAACAGTAATGTACTCTTGGGAACTGAGAACTTAACAGCGCCGAATCAATATGCCCCGGGGACAATTTTAAGTTTTTCAAAAGAATATTCAAATGTTACAAGTCTCAAGTTTACTATTATTTCTGACCAAGGTTATAATACTTTAAATCCTCGCCGGGTTTCTCTATCTGAATTGGTTTTTCTCGATTTACAAATTTGTGATACAGATGGAGATGGAGTCCCTAATCGTTTGGATCTAGATTCTGATGGTGATGGATGCTCTGATGCGATAGAAGGTGCAGCAAATATCTCAACAGGTCAGCTTGTAACAGCTGGAGGAACTGTAACAGGAGGAAGCACTACTGTTAATCAAAATCTTTGTAATGCTCCAGGATGTGTAAGTCCAAGTGGAACGAATATGGGACTTCCACAGTTTTTAACTCTACCATCAGGATATAGTAATACTACGGGACAAGGCACGGGAGATTCGCAAAATGCGCTGATAAATAGCTGTCCTACATTTTGTTACAAACCAGGACTCACAACCGGCGGAACTATTTTGGACACCAAAGTTGGAATTACTTCTCTGGCAAGAGCAGGTGAAACAGATGCTGACAATTGGCCAATGGTAAGAAAAGGAGGATGGATTGCATTAGAATCCAAAACAAAAGGCTTGGTTGTAAACAGAGTTGCTTTCAGTGATGCTGACACTAACCCTTCCACTCCGGATGTTCCTGTAGGAATACCGTCGGGCGATTTTGTAGAGGGAATGGTAGTCTATGATACTACTAATCATTGTTTGAAAATGTACACCTCTACAGATAATGGTGTTACCTATCATTGGTATTGTATATCTACACAGACATGCCCGGACTAAGAACACAATACATTAATATAAAAAACATTTGTGATGAGAATAACAGATTCTAAGAACAGTACAATGAAAAAAAATTTAGGAGTAGTATTGATTTTTGTAACAATTGTTATTAAATCTCAGGTCGCTATTGGCAAAACCAACGTTACCAACCCATCGGTTTCGTTGGAGTTCGCCAATACAGAGAACAAAGGAATAATCGTCCCATATATAGAAAACGCAACCAGCATTACTGAAAACGGGACTGTTATTTATGATGTGACCGATCACAAGATGAAATACCTGAAACAAGGAAGTTGGTTTGATTTGAGTATTGATACTACCGGCCAGGCTAACATTGCCATACAGCAATCCAAAACCGAGCTTACCACAGCTAAAACTATGATTGGAACAAATACATCAGACCCGGCTAATGGGATTTTAGTACTTTCCGATACCAACAAAGCGATGATTTTACCAAAAGTAGCAAGCCCTCATCTTAACATCATTAGTCCTGCGCCAGGGATGATGGTTTACGACACCGTGAAAAAACAACTTGTTGTTTACAACGGAACCGTTTGGTCTTTTTGGAAACCCTAAAATTAAAATCTTAAACGATGGACACACAAATACTTGATAAGATTTTAGAAGAAACTATGATTGGCAAATCTCGGCACGAGACTCAAAAATTTTTCGGGAGACCTGCAGATTACAAGACACGTAATGAGAGAACTTATATATTGAAAACTTATTGTTTTGGGATATTTTCAAAAAAAATTCATCTCTATTTTCACAAAGGTAAATTAAGAGATTATTATATTGGGATTCTGTAATTATAAATCAGTTTATATTAATTAAAATAGCTTCTATATATAGAGTGTGAGAAATAAAAATTAAAGAAGATGTACCCAATAACGGAGTAACTATTCGATTTTTCAATAATTAAAATTTATTTAGGAAGAGCAGGCTTAAGTCTGCTTTTTTAATTATGTAACACTTTGGTTTTAAGCAAAAAAAAGCATTGAAAATCGAATGATTAACAATGCTTTTAAGTACCCGTAACGAAACTCATTACGAACCAAGTCTATCTTGATCTCAAGAAACTCTACGACCTGAAACCAGTCTTAGAGCAAGCTGGCTTATACCCTTTACCACAAACTTCACAATACTCTGTAAGGTTATGATGGAGAAGGCTTACACAACGATTCCAATTGGGTTAATACAATTTGCTGTTACCAGAAGAAAACTCAATCATCTTAAAATATACATTTTTCTAAAGTGCATATCCAGCAGTCATTTGTCTGTGAAAGATGATAGCTATAAAGTATGGGCTAAAGAAATAGGAATCAACGTAAAAACCTTTAAAAGCTGTCTGGATTGGATGCTGAAAAAAAGATGGCTTTCTTTTAACTCCAAGAGACAATCGTTACGGGTAGTAAGCTATGTTCAACTCAAACGACAATACAAATTAAACTCACAAACTTCTCTAAAATTTGACAGAGATAATTTCAAGGACTTCCGTGGACTTTGTGCTGCTGCACTCATAGGATTTTACAGGAACTCAAAAAAATTTACGGATAAGAAAAATAAGGTGTCGGGTGTAATTAATGGAATACCCAGTATGAATACCTCTTATCCTAAAAATTATTATGACCTTCCTGTAAGGTACTTTGCAGAATGTCTGGGCGTTTCTGTCACCACAGCAGAGAACCTGAAAAAAGAGGCTCTAAAATACGGTTTTATTTCAGTCAAGAAAAATTATTATTATGCAGAAGACTTCAAAGGCAAAAAAATTCCTACCGAATTTATCAAGTATAATGTCGAAAAATTAGATAAAGGGCATTATTTTATATCAGCGAGGGGCATCTTGATAAAAGGTGCTGACCTCATCAAAATCAATATCCATTTGAAGCGGAAATTTAAAAAAATTGATTAGGAAAAAATATGTACAGTAATAATGGGGTATCTAGGGGAAGAGAAAATAACTCTTTTACAGCCCTACTCTCTAAGCTTTTTATACTCTGTAAAAATAATACAGAAAAGTAATAGAAAAGTAGAAACAGGTAGGAATTACAGGAAGAGGTAGAAACTCTGAAAACTGGAAAGCCAGAAAGCTAATGAGGAGTTCAGAGACTTATCTTCTTAAAACATAACCAACAGATAATCAGTAATTTATTTTCGCATGTGCGAAAATTTTCATAAATTTATGTATGATAAACATTAAGATAGTTACTGCAAGTTTTGAGAGTTTAAATACCAAAACTTATGAAGGCTATACACCTATAAGCGTTGTAGGTAAAGTCTATGGAAGTTTCAGAAACTCAGAGAGAGTAAAAAAGATGGTAGGATTTAGTATTTTCAGAATGTACAGCAATCAGAGAGCAGGAGACTTTTTAGCCTGCAATCTGCTCTACAGAAAGAAACTTGAAAAGAAGGGAGCGGAAAGATTACTAAGGAACATCAGACAGTTCTGCGAAGAAGAAAATACAACTAAGGCAGTTTTGCTTGGATATGGAGAAGGTGACGAGTTTTGTTACCGCCACATCTTTGCAGACTTTTTAAGAGCCAACGGGATCCCCGTAAAAGCAGAGACTAGCATTGACCAGAACGTTCAGCAAGAATACTGGAGTGATGACATTTACAAACTTCGAGGTCATTTTAATCTAAAGGATAAGTTTGTAGGGGAAACTTTAGAAGCTATGGAATGGACGTTTGCCAGCACAATGCAAAACAACCCTCATTTTTATTCAATTCGTGAAAAATTTGGTAATAATTCCACTTTTTTACAGATAGTTTCTCACATACGGTATTTCGGAGACTTGGTTGAGTTTGAAGATATAATTTACAGGGTCTGGACTTACAGAAACCATTCGTACTGGTCAATACCGAGCGACTTACTCAATGAAGATGTGGATTTAATAAACAGGAAAATCAATTTGTAAAATGGACAAATTAGACACATTTAAGGTAGTTGTGAAACAAAATAGAACTTCTACTCAACTAAAAAAGGCAAGACTTCTAAAAGCAATGGAGAAAACTTTGGGAGTAATCCAGCCTGCTTGCAGGATGGCAAGAGTAAACAGACAGACTTTCTACAACTGGCTTAAATCAGATTCCCAGTTTAAAGATGACTATCAAGAAGTGTTAGAAGATGCGTGTGATTTTGCAGAAATGTCTTTGATACAACAGATTGCTGATGGTAATACTACAGCAATAATATTTTTCTTAAGTCATAAAGCAAAACACAGAGGCTGGGGTCTTCCTAGTTCGCAGAAAGTAAATAATATGAATCAGAAACATTCTAATGATTTGGAAAGTATGTCGGATGAAGAGTTAATGGCAATTATCAATAAAGAATATCATATCAAAATCACTTGAATTTATTTCGTTACAAATCATAAACGAGCGTTCAAGAAACATTACAAACAAACCAAACTACTGAAAATGAAAAAATATATTGCTTACTACAGAGTATCCACCAAACAACAAGGAAATTCAGGCTTAGGGCTAGATGCGCAAAGAACAATGGTTAGAAACTATCTCAAAGAAGATGATATTTTGATTGACCAATTCGAGGAGGTTGAAAGTGGAAAGAACGACAACAGACCTCAGCTACTTAAAGCCATAGAAAAAAGCAAGACTGAAAGTGCAACCTTGCTCATCGCCAAATTAGACAGACTCAGCCGTAACGCTGGGTTTATCTTTTTATTGAAGGATAGCAATGTGGATTTCAAATGCTGTGATATGCCACAAGCAGATTCAGTTACAATCGGTATTATGGCTGTTCTTGCACAGGAAGAACGTTTACTTATCAGCAAACGAACTACTGATGCACTCCAAGAACTCAAGTCCAAAGGTATGAAACTTGGCAATCCAAAGAATCTAACTCCAGAAGCCAGAAAAATGGGAAGCGAAGCGATGAGGTTGAAGGCTCTGCAAAATGAGAACAACAGGAAGGCAACCGCACTAATTGTTTCTCTACGAGATGCTGGGAGAAGTTACAACAAAATTGCAGATGAACTCAATAAAAGCGGTTTCAAGACCAGCAGAGGTTGTGATTTTACCTCATCACAAACTCTCATTTTGTATGACAGATTTTTAAAAAGCCAAGCCGTTTGATTTTAAATTTGGTTTCTCAAATAATCCAAACTACTGAAACTGGAAAATCCAGCACAGAGAAATATCAGCTTTAGAACTGGTTTAACAGGCTCTAAAATGCATGGAACTGGTTTAACAGGTACTAAAGATTTTGGAACTGGTCTAACAGGTTCTATAAAATCAAATGAAAATATAACATATTAATAATCAACAACATAATATTTACGTCATATTCTCTATTCTTCGTAGAAACAAGAAAAATCAAGGGTGTAATTCTAAAACACCCACTATTTTTAGCCCTATTCTTGGAAAATATTTTTAAAATTTGATAGAAAGGTCAAAAAAGGATTTAAAATTCTATGATAAAGGAGTAACACCACAGAAGAACAAAAGTCTCTATAATATAAGAAAAACCATCAAATTTCCAATGTCAAACCATTAGCAACACTACTCTAAAACACCCATCAATAAAGAGATTTTCGCATCTACGAAAATTAATTGAAAATAATTTATATATTTGCTAATAACGAAAAAACAAAAAAATTATAAGAATAAAATAAGGTTGTAAATAACATATAGATATTGCGTTAAGCAGTCCATTTTTTCCATTCAAATCTGACAATTTAAATAGGCGAAAGAAAATGACTGGCTGATGCACCCGTTACGGGTGTGTTTTGCTTCATTTCTTTTGCTGGGTTTTGTCAGAACCTGAATGGAGAGTGAATGTCATTACACACCTTTCTATTTTTGGTAACTCAAATCTATATGAAAAAGAATCTTGCTCAAAACTCAACCAAATTATTCTCAAATACGGAAAACCGTAAAAAACTTCTCAGAATTAACTTTTATTTCGCATTCTGATGAAATATAGCAAGTTGATTTTTGGAAGCATTGCAAGCCTTATTCTCGGGACTTCAATCTACATTCTTTTTAGGTCATCCACCCTGAAAGTATTCTCTTGGCTGAATTATTTTGGAATAAATATCCTTGACAGCAACATTAGAAAATCTGCTTTGGAAGTTTCTAAAAACATTCCAGACTGGGTTTTGCTGTCTCTTCCAGATGGGCTATGGCTGTTCTCCTATGTGTGTCTGATGCTCTATATCTGGAAAAACTCTATTACAATTCAGAATCTATTTTGGATTAGTATTATCCCAGCTATCGCCATCGCTTCCGAGGTTGCACAATGCTTCGGGATTTTGCAGGGAACTTTTGACCCAATGGACTTAATGCTGTACATACTTGGAGGTGTCCTGCCTCTACTCATCTTTAAAAATTCAATTAATTATGAACTTAAATTTTAACATTATGAACAAAAATTTCAAACATCTGGTTTCTGCCTCTGCATTCGCATTTTTCTTATTTATCGCTATGGGTAGCGGAGACGATAAGAAATCCCCCTCAACATCATCCAGTTCGAGCGAAACTGGTGCAACATCGGAAGCTAAAGCCAGCTACAAGAAAGTAGGAGAAACTCTGCCAACAGAATATTTTGAGGTGACCGTAAACAAGGTTAGCGTACAAAACTCCGTAAGTACAGGCAATCAGTTTTCGGATTTGAAACCAGAATCTGGAACACGCTACCTCATCATCAATACCACCTTCAAGAATACAAGCAACGAGAGCCGTATGCTGATGGACGGAGAAGTTTTGGTAAACTATAATGGTAAAGACTATACTTTCGACAAATCTGAAACAGTAATGGCAGAAGGCTTTGGATTATTACTTGACCAAATAAACCCATTGACAGCTAAAACAACTAATCTGGTTTACAAGATTCCGGCAGAACTGAAAGGAACAGCTTACTATAAACCTGGGCGTTCTGGAAGTGATGACCTGATAGACTTGGGAAATATAGAATAAGCTTTTAAAAAAATTTCAGATATCGTATAAATTAAGTATTTGTACGATATTTTTTTGATAAAAAAATATTACTTTTATTGTAGCTCAATAATTATGAAAACAACATTTCCTTTACAAGAAGTAATTGAAGATATTATCAATACAGAAAAATCTTTATCTTCGGCTTTAATTAGGCTAAATTACTTCGGTCGATTAATAAATAATGAAGAATTAATCAATTTTACAAACAATGAGCTGAATGGTTATGGGGCAAAGGACGATGTTCCAATTTATAGAAGAACGGTGGGTACATTAAGGGTCACATTACAGGCGTATACTGAAAAATATTTTAAGGTTCTGCCCATCTCGATGCTTAAAAAACCATATGATGAAATGTTCAGATTTGTTAAAATAAAAGAGGGTATTGCCGCTATTGAAAAGTTGGGCAAAGAACTTTTTAATGAAAAAACATCAGGAGAACTTGCTACTACATTTCCTCTAGAATTTTTACATATTTTGCAAGAACCTGCTAGAAAAATTTTTAAGTCTAATGTTAAGATTGATGTTATTGAGGCAAGTCTTTGCGCAAATTCTAACATTATAGTTGAAATTCCAAATGCTATTAGAATTAAGCTATTAGAATTTGTGATGAATATCGCTGGAGAATTTGGATATTCTGTGGAAATTGATACTTTTAATAAAAGTCCAGAAATAAACAATCAAACAATTAATACATATATGAATACTACAATTAATAACAATGGCGATGGTAATCTAATTAATAACGGAGACAATAATCAAATCGACAATAAAACTCAACTCGTAAAAGGGGATTTAACACAACTTAAAGAAGAGCTTAGAAAGTATGGAATAGAAGAAGCCGATATTCAAGAGATTTCATCAATCATTGTCGAAGAGACTGCTGATTTTGAAAATAACAGGTTAGGCACCAGAGCAAATGGTTGGATATCAAACATTTTGAATAAGTCATTAAATGGCGTTGGAAAAATAAGCACAGCTGTAACAGCTAATCTGTTAGCTTCTTTATTGAAATCATCAATAGGCATGCCCTAAATTATAATCAAAATGGATTTAATAAGTCAAATTGTTAATGAACTTGTTGATGATAGTTTATCATTAAATAGCGCCTTGCTAAAAACAAAAGTTTTAGCAAGCAGAATTGGGAATAAAGAATTATTAAGTTGGGCGAACTCTGAACTATCGGGTTACAGCTCAGAAAATAACTTACCTGATTACAGAAAACATATATGGAATGCTTTAAAGGGAACGATATTAAATGGAAATTGGAAATATACAGATCAGGAAATCCCTACTATGGGCTTAGATGAGGATTTTGAAAAATCTCTGCGGACAAGTAATTTTTTTGAAAGTATTCAATCATTAGAGAATTTAGTAAACGAAAAAGGAACACTAGGCACACCCATACGTGCTGAAATTATACAAATGATTGAAAATAACTGGAGAAGGATGGGAAATCCTTATCTCAGTATTATATCTTGTAATAAAATAATCCCGAAAGCCAATATTGTCGCTATAATAGCTAGTGTACGAAGTAAGTTGTTAGATTTTATGCTTTCATTAGAAAATGAATTTGGTGAAAATACAGAAATAAAAGATTTAAAAACTAAAAATCCAGAGATTACTAATATTATGCATCAAACTATTATTAATAATAATGGCGATGGAAATTCGATAAATACAGGTAATGAGAATTCATTATCAAACAATTCTGAAGTTGCCAAATCTACCCAAAATACAGATTTTAAATTATAATTGTAGTAAAAGAAAACCAACATTAGTACTTTTAAGTTATTTTTGTGGATTCAAAAAAATATTTTTGAATTTTAGACCTTTCTTTTTAACTTGAGATAATGCCTTAAATTAAATATGGCAACAAATAAAGCAAGAAACTATTCACTTTTAACAATCAAAAGGCTTTATGCAATGTCTGGAAACCATTGCGCTTTTCCAGATTGTACACAAACATTTTTGAATGTTGATGACGAGACAAATGTTTCTAATATTTGCCATATTGAAGCTGCCGAACAAGGCGGTCAAAGATATAATCCTAATTCTGATGATGAATATCGAAAGAGCTTTGAAAATCTAATTTTATTATGTCCAAACCATCATAAGGTAACCGATAACATCACTGTCTATACAGTGGAAGCTCTTAAAGAGATGAAAAGGTTGCACGAAGCAAAGTTTTTGCAAATTGCTACAGGGCAAAATATAATTACAAAAAATCCGTCCGCCCTCAACATTGTTATTGGAAGTTTAGGAAGTAGTATTTTTGGCGGAGGTAATATCAATGAGCCATTATCCGCTCCAGACCCAGAGGAAAAAATTCTTTATAACAACGTTGTCCAGTATAAATCAATAATTGAAGAGTATAGGGTTTATCAAGGTCGACTAAGCAAAGTTTATGAAGAAATTGAAAAGCAAGGCTCCACCAAAAAAGAATTTGTTTTACTTAACATAAGAACCGCCTATCTTCAAGAAAAAAAGAAGTACAATGGAATCGAAGAAATTAGAGCGAATGCAGATAATATTATAGAGAGTGTAGAAACTAAACTTTGGGATATAATTGAGAACAGTAGTAACCCGAATACCCATTTGCCTATTGAAGCCATACAAATTAGTTTGTATGTTGTTTTGGTAGATGCCTTTATGAGATGTAGTATTTTAGAAGAACCTCCGAAACAATGATAGTTAATAAAAATACAAGCCCTGAAAGAGATTTGTACTATTTGGGAGGAAAAGTTATAGAAATTTTAGACCTTTCAAGTAATACGGAGTTTGACTACTTTGAGTTATATGCCGATTTGAGCAGAAACCAAAGTATTTCAATAAATTTATTTTCATTGGTATTAGATTGGTTGTTCATATTAGGAGTTATTAAAAAAGGTAATAAAGGATTATTGGAAAAATGTTTTTAAAACGATTAATCATAGAAAACAAAACAGGGGTCATTCGAGATATTCTTTTTAAAAAAGGAATCAATCTCATTGTGGATGAAACTCCTGAGAATCAAACCCAACAAACGACAGGTAATAATGTTGGAAAGACAACAGTGTTGCGGTTGATTGACTATTGTCTAGGTTCAAAAGGAGAAAGTATCTACAAAGACACTGAATTTTCCAACCAGCCTAATACTACCATTCAAAACTTTTTGATTGATACAGAAGTTTTGATTACCCTTGAATTAATTGAAGACATAGAGGATGAGAATAGTGAGAAAATTGTTATTCAAAGGAATTTTTTAGATAGAAAGAAAAAAATTCTTAAAATAAATAATGAAGACATCCTAGCTAAAGATTTTGACTTTGAACTAAAAAAAGCTATATATAAAACAAAGGTTGACAAGCCAACTTTCAGACAAATAATTTCAAAGAACATTAGAATTGACAAAGATAGAATGAACAACATTGTCAAAGTTCTTGGAACGTTTGTAAGCAACGAAGTGTATGAAGCATTATTTTTATTTTGGCTGGGAATAAACACAGATAAGGCAGAAGACAAACGCAATCTTACCGATGAAAGGAGACGAGAAATTACTTTCCGTAGAAGATTAAAAAAAGAAGGAGAACTTCCTTTAATTGAGCAAAAATTGGCTTTTCATTATGATAAAATACAAGAACTTGAGGAGCAAAAGAAAAACTTTAATCTCAATGAGAATTATAATGAAGACATTGAGAAGCTCAATCAAGTTAAGTATAATCTGAATCGGACTTCATCAGGAATAAGTCAATTAGAAATGCGAAAAGACTTAATACTTGAAAGCAAAATCGATTTAGAGCAAGAGTACACAAACATCAATACAAGTCAGATAGAAAATTTATATGAGAGAGCAAATGCTTTAATTCCTAATATTCAAGTTACTTTTGAAGAGACACTAAAATTTCACAATGATTTGATTTCTGAAAAGCTAGATTACATTACAAAAGAACTGCCTGAATTGGAACAAAAGCTACAATTACTAAGAGCAGACTTAAATAAATTACGTAATCAAGAATATGAATTAACCGCTATAATTCAAAAATCTGGGATTGCTGAAGATTTAGAAAAAATTGTTACAGAACTGAACAAACAGTTTGAACGTAAAGGTAATTTAGAAGAGCAAAAAAGATTTTGGGAAGCTTCAAATGAAAAGTTAGAAAGAATTAGCAATGAATTAAATTTGATTAACGATGATATTACGTCCAATGATGATTTAATTAAAAGTAGAGTTACCCAATTCAACAGATACTTCACTAAAATGTCAGAAGTACTCTATGATGAAAATTATATTCTTACGCCAATCAAAAAGCAAGTAGGTTATGACTTAATCGTCACCAACATCGAAGGAAATCCAAGTACAGGGAAGAAAAAAGGACAAATTGCTGCTTTTGATCTTGCATATATACAGTTTGCTGATAATTTAGATATTCGCTGTCTCCATTTTATATTACACGATCAATTGGAGAACATTCACGACAACCAGCTAAACACATTAGTTGATGTAGCAAACAATATTAACGGACAGTATATTGTTCCAATTTTGAGAGATAAGATTCCAGTAAATATAAATATCAGCCAATATGAAATATTGTCTTTATCTCAAGACAATAAACTTTTTAAAATTTGACTTTTAGTCTAAACACTTAGCATAAGACTGCCTCTATGAAGAGGACAGTCTTTTTTTTGCAAAAACCCTAAAAATACATTCATATGAAATAAAATATAATTTTTGTTACATATTAATGTAAAATTTATATATTTGTAAAAATATTGATTATGGGATTAGATATTGAAAAAGCAAGAAAACAGCAAGAAAGCCTAAGTGACAAAGCATTGCTAGATGTTTACGGAGATTTACCATTAGAACTTATCCACTTCTTGAAAAATGATGTTTTAAACTATTGCTTGCAAGAATATAAAACAGGAATTAAGCTAGAACATCCTGCAAGAATAGTGAATAGCTGGTTAGCACAAGATGTCATTAAAATACAAGAAGGAGACAAGGGTAAAATAAGAAGGTACAACAGACTAGAGAACATTTGGCTTAATATAGTTTTTGAAGCTCGCAAGTTTGGAATCCCAATAGACACCCTAAAAGATGCCAGAAAGACTTTGTTAGAATCCTCAATCAAAGATTTTTCGTTATTCAAATTAGAGGTTATTAAAACTCTGCTTGCAATGCCACAAATCTTATACATTCCCATTGAAGGCAGTGCAAAACTATATTCATTTGAGGCATATATGGAGTGGTTTCCAAAGGGGAAATTTCCTGTTCACGCTATTTTTAAGCTGGAGGACTACATCGCATTAGAGTATCCAAACAATGCCCTCTCATCGGATTTTAAAATTCATAATCCGTTAGAGGATAAAAACAAAATGCTTTTGCTTTACTTTCTCAAAACAGGAGATTATCAGCATCTCAAATTTCATCTGAAAGAAGGAGATATAAGATTTATCGAAACCTCTCAAAGTTTACTCCAAAACGAAGAGGTAATGCAATCAATTACTAACTGGGATTTTCAAAAAATTGATATAGCAATAAATGATGAGTTGGAGACAAGTATAAAACTTTAAGCTATGGTCACGAAAGAGAAAGCCAGAAAAATTCTCAAAGCCGAAGGAGAGAACTTCTCTGATGATGAGATTGAAAAAATTCTTTGCGAACTCCAAAGACAGGCAAAAATAGTTATCAAAGAGTTTAATACTAATTCTGTAAAAACCAAAGTGAAAGATGGAGACGAAAAAAAAATATAAAACAGCTGTAGGTTATTTACGTGTAAGTTCCGCTAGCCAAAAAGATGGCACATCACTTGAAAGCCAAAAAGAAAGTATCAAAAATTTTTGTTTAAATAATAATATTATTCTTTTAGATACTTATGTTGATGTTTATTCTGGCAAAAATTTTAATAGACCTGAATTTGAAAAAGCACATAAATATTTGAAAGAAAACAGAGGGGATATTGACCTTTTTTTAACCAAGAAAGCCGATAGATTTACAAGAGGGGTTAAAACTGGTATTGAAGGTTATGAAGACATTCGGGAATTAGGCATTGAAGTAAATTTTGTTGATGAATGGATTAATGATATTGATTCCGCACAAGGTCAGATGATAATGCATTTGAAATTTACGTTCGCAGAATATGAAAGAGCTACTATTAATGAAAGAGCTAGGCTTGGAGAGAATAGGGCAATGAAAAGTGGAAGATACATTAAAAATCCTCCTAATGGTTACAAGTGGGGAAAAGTCAATGAAAATGGCATTTTAAAAAAAGGGATAGTACCAAATGAGAAAGCACCATTAATAAAAGAATTATTTGAAGATTACGCCACTGGTCTATTTACACAGGCAGAGTTAGTTAAAAAATACAAAGCAAAAGGACTAAATATTTCTGAATCATCTTTAAGCATAACGTTGAGTAATATTTTATACGCAGGTTATATCGACCTTAAAAAGCATAAAATATCTCCTTACAACCTGCAAAAAGGCTTTCATGAAGCAATAATTTCAGAAGAATTATTTTACACAGTACAGGACATCAAAAACGGTAGAAATAGGATGGTAAAAAAAATCAGACCTAAGAATCCCGATTTTCCTTTAAGCGGGTTTTTGTTGTGTGCTAGTTGTGGTAGTCCACTCTATGGAAGTACCGGCAACAATGGAAAGCAAAAGAAGACATTTCATTCTTCATACAGATGTTCAAAAAATTGTGGAGAAAAATACAACCCTGAAACTATTCACGAAGAGCTATACAGAGTTCTTTCCAAAGCTAAACCTTCAAAGGGCATTCTAAAACTATTTGAAGAGGTTCTGATTGATGAATACCAAGAAACCCTTCAAGAAAGCATTAAGCTATCCAAAAGTATAGATGAAAAAATAAACCAAATAGAAAAAGACCAAATTGCACTTGTAAATAAGAATATAAGTGGAATTATAGATGATAGTATGTATTTAAAAATGTCGGAAATAAAAAAGTCAGAGCTGATAGAGTTGAAATTAAGAAAAAACGAATACAGTAGCTACAACGATGACTTGAATAAGTTTCTGTCATTCGGACTTACGGTAATATCTAACCTTGATGATTTTTATAAAAATGCTACCGTAGAAACAAAAGTTCTTTTATTGGGTTCGTACTTCACAGAAAAATTAATTTTTGAAAAAAATAAATTCCGAACCCTTCCTTTCAATGAAGCAATCTCATTACTTTGTAGGTATAATCGGGATTTCCAGAGGTTAAAAAAAGAAACGGGAGCTGATTCTTCAATCAACTCCCGTTATGTACCCCAGACGGGACTTGAACCCGTACGTCCTTGCGGACACAGGATTTTAAGTCCTGCGTGTCTACCAGTTCCACCACCAGGGCGACGGTGGAGCGAAAAACGGGACTCGAACCCGCGACCCCAACCTTGGCAAGGTTGTGCTCTACCAGCTGAGCTATTTTCGCATAAAAAAAATTCCTAATTGCTTAGAAATTCTTTCTTTGTGCGGATGAAGGGACTCGAACCCCCACGCCGTGAAGCACCAGATCCTAAGTCTGGCGTGGCTACCAATTACACCACATCCGCATTATTTTTAAGAACTCCTTTTCTTTCGTTTTGGTGAGTGCAAATATATAACTCTTTTGTATTCTCTCCAAAATAAATTCAACATTTTTTAAAAGTTTTTTGATCACCCGTTTTTTCAATAACATCAATACTTTTTATTACCTTTACACACTTAAAACATTTTCGAGATATGGAATTAACAGGAACGATAAAGAAAATTTCTGATTTACAAACTTTTAACAGTGGATTTCAAAAGAAAGAATTGGTTCTTTTGACAGAAGAGCAGTATCCACAACCCATTAATATTGAATTTTTATCAGAAAAAGTTGACTTACTGAATACATATAAAGTAGGTGACAAAGTAAAAGTTCATATCAATATCAGAGGTAGAGAATGGACAAGTCCACAGGGTGACGTAAAATATTTTAACTCTATCACAGCTTGGAGAATGGAAAAAGATGGTTCCAGCGATTTTAATGAACCGACTGAAGCTACGCCTTCTCAAAATTCACCTGCAACAGAAAACAAAAATGTTTTTGCTGAGGATGAAGATGATGATTTGCCTTTCTAAATATTAATAGAATAATATCACATAGATCTCCCTGCATTTTAAAATAAAGTGCAGGGATTATTTTTTATAAACCCAAAATCATCCAATGCTTAGACTTGATCCTAACGATATTTCTTTTCCAGATCCGGAACATTATGATTCGGAGGATGGATTGATGGCTTTCGGAGGCGATTTGAGACCAGAACGACTTTGGTTTGCTTATCAAATTGGATTATTTCCTTGGTATAATGAAGGTGAAGAAATCCTTTGGTGGTGTCCCGATCCAAGGTTTGTTCTTTTCCCGAATGAGATTAAAATTTCAAAATCAATGAGAAAAATTCTGCGAGATGAGATTTTTGAATTTACTGAAAACCATTGTTTCGAAGAAGTGATGAGAAATTGCAAAACTTTGGAAAGAAAAGGCCAGGATGGGACCTGGATTAATGAAGAACTCATCGCATCTTTTGTAAAACTTCACAATTACGGGAAAGCTAAAAGTTTTGAAGTCTGGCAAAACGGCGAGTTGGTTGGTGGATTTTATGGAATTTTAGTCGGAAATGTTTTCTGTGGCGAAAGTATGTTTTCCAAAGTTTCTAACGCTTCCAAAGCCGGATTTATCCATTTCACGGCCAAATATCAACTCCAATGGGAACTCATCGATTGTCAAATCCACTCTGAACATCTGGAAAGTCTGGGCGCAAAAATGATTCCGAAAATCGATTATTTAAACATCTTAAAACAACAAAAACCTTGAATACCGAAAAGCTAAAATGGATTCTTCTCATCGCTCTATCTGTGATTTGGGGATCATCTTTCATATTGATAAAAAAATCTCTGGAACATTTTAATCCTTATGAAGTTGGTGCGTTGAGAGTTCTGATATCCGGAATTGTATTAATGCCTTACGCCATTACTAAAATCAAACAATTCCCGAAACAGCATACTAAATGGTTGATTTTAGCTGCCGTGACGGGAAGTTTCATTCCAATGTTTTTGTTTCCATTAGCAGAAACTGAGATTAGCAGCAGCATTGCAGGAATCATTAACTCTATGATGCCGATATTCGTAATTATAGTCGGTTCTTTGGTGTGGAAGTTCTCTACGACCAAAAGACAGATGATTGGCGTTTTAATCAGTTTTATTGGCGCCTGTATCTTGGCTTTGGGAAGTGGTGAAAGTGGCGAAATCAAGATCTATCCTATTCTTTTGCTGGTTTTGGCAGTTCTAATGTATGCTATCAGTACAACGACTATAAAATCAAAACTACAGGAAGTTCCGGCAATTCTGATGTCAGCTTTTATTTTTTCTTTCGTCTTGTCTTTACCTTCATTAATTGCTTTGGTATTTTCCGGATTTTTCAATGATTTCACTTTTAATCAAAGTACGTTTGAAGGACTTGGTTTTGTAGCGATGTTATCGATCTTTGGAACGGGATTGGCCATGATGATGAATTACAAATTACTAAGTATTTCTACGCCACTTTTTGCGTCAACCGTAACTTTGCTAATGCCGATTGTTGCGATTATATGGGGAATTTTGGATGGCGAAACTCTTACCACAATGCAATCTGTCGGAACATTGATTATTTTAGCTGGATTAATATTTCTGAGAAGTAAACCGAAAGTTACTCCTTAGCTTAATTTTCCGCATTTGACAGATCCTGTAGATTAAATTGTCGAAATTTGAATTGATGCCGAATGCCCTAGCCCTGATTGCAACGGCATCCTTTTGTGATGAGGAACGAAGAGCAAAAGATATAGTGGAAAGCAGGTTCCCGGCTCCTTAAAAATAAAAAGCTCAGATAATTCTGAGCTTTTCTTTTATTTCTTTTTGGTCTTTATTTTTTTGACCTGTTCTTTGATGAACGGATATTTCTGCTGCATATCTTTGCTGAGCGATGGATCCAGTTTTAAGGCTTTTTCCAGCTTAGCAATACCTTCTGAATCATTTTTCAGGTTGAAGTAGCAATTACTCAACTGATAATATAATTCGGCACGCTGATGCGTTTGTAAAGCTTTTTCCAAAATTGTAATCGCTTCCTCGTACTCTCCTATCAACATCAAAACTTCTGAATAAGCATACCAATTGTAAAATCTGCTCGGTTCTGTATCAACCAGCTTTTTCAGGCAAGTCAAACTTTCCTCATACTCACCGCAAGTGATGTAAAGAAAAGCTAAACGTTTCTGATATTCCAGATTCCCAACGTTGAGAGCAACCGCTTCCTGAGCAAAGTAAAGCGCTTCTTTGGTATTCCCCATCTCTTCATAAATGTTGGATTGCTCCATCATCGCCAAATAAAACTGAGGATCTTCTCTCAGGGATTTTTGGAAAGACGTGAGCGCAGGAACCAATTTCTTAGCTTCTTTGTAGCACAATCCAATTTTATAGAAGGTGAATGCTTTTGTATATTCTAATTCCAGCATTTCTTCATAAACCTCAATCGCTTTGTCCCACTCGCCCATTGCCTCATAGCAAGATGCCTTGTTTGCATAAACGCCAACCGCACTTGAGTTGATGGCTAAAATATAATCGAATCCTTTGATGGCTTCTTCGTAATTCTTTTTGTTGAAGAAAAACTGTCCGTACTCATACCAAGCGGTTTCCGAGAATGGAAATTTATCTAGATATTGATTCAGGAAGTCTATGGCTTCTTGTGGACGGTTCAGTTTATTATAACAAACCATTACATTTTCCAAAGAATAATCGTCATAAGGATCGTGCTCCAAAGCTGAAGTATAATGTTTCAGCGCATTGAAGGGATCATCAAGATTGACATATTCATCGGCAATGAAATTGTGAAGAAAGTTTTCTTCTTCCTCCAGTTCCAAAGCTTTCTGACAATATTCTATTGATTTTTTTGGGTTTCCAAGGTTGGAATAATATTTAGCACAACAAACCAAAAAGTCTGTGTCTTCCAAAGACGACTGATGCAATTCATCAATCAGTTCTTTTGCTTTCGCATAGCGCTCTAACTCCAAGAAAACTTCTAATTGCTTAGTTTTGATTTCCAAAGAATTAGGGTGTATTTTCAGAGCGTGATTCACGGCCATTTCTGCATAGCTGTAATCTCCGAGCTCCAGATAATAGATGATAATTTCTATATATTCTTCGGTATCGAAATAGAATTCATCATTATTCTCTATCATTTCTTCGAACTTTTTAGCAAGTTCGTTTTCAAAAAATTCTTCCAATATATGTGTGGTTTAGATTTGAGATTCAGCTCCGCTCAGATTGTTTTGCAATGTGAGATCTGTAAATGAATTACAATTGCCCGGTCTTAAATCTTCTTTTATAAAGTTACTCAATTTAATTTTGAAAATAAACTATCTGAGTATGATAATTTATTAACATTAATCCTTTTTCTGTTCTGTATAGATGGTAGTCAAAAACATACCAAAGGACTTTTCCAATCCTGTAATATCTCCAGATTTTAGGTTCACTCCGCCGTAGATACTATCGTTACTACGAATTTTGAAATTAGATAAAGAAAAATATAAAGATTGTTGCCCCGCTTTTCCTGCCAATTTTACCGTTGATCCCAATAATTTTCGAGTCGAAACTGTCATTACTTCATTATCTACGAGATTCAGTTTGATATAGTTTCTTGGTTGCACTTCGATGGCTTTGTTATCGATATTGATTTTCTGAGTTTTTTCTGCGGAAGAAATTAAGAAAGCGACGTTTTGCTCATCTGCGATTTCATCAGCTTTGGTGTAATACAAATTCAGAATATAATAAGCAGGATCAAATTTTTGTGTTGTTCCATCCACGCTCTCAATGGATTTCAGAGAAAATGTATTAGCTCCCACTTGCTTGGCTTTTTTATAAATTTCTCCAAATATTTTTACATCATCATTGGAAAATCCATTCACTAATATTTCTCCTAAAAATTCTGATTTAGAAACATCCGATATTTTATAGAAAAATTTGTCTTTGTTATCATTCGTTTTATCGACTTTGTTGAGAATAACCGTCTGAAGATAAAAGAACTGAAAACAAAAAACTGAAATTAAAAATAATAATTTACGCATTCGTTAATTTTAAGATTTCAACACAATCTCGTAGGCTATTTTCCCAATGTTTTGGTTCGATTTGATAATCTTTTTCGATTTTGTCCAAAGACATTGTACTTCTCTTCGGACGTTTTGCCGGCGTTGGGAACTCTTCTGTTGTGATTGATTTTAATATAACGTCAGAGCCCGAAAATTCTTTTATTTTATTGGCAAAATCAAACCAAGTGGTTTCCGGATAATTTGAGAAATGATAAATTCCGAAGGTTTTATTTTTAGCATCTATGATTTCTAAAATTGCTTCAGCAAGGTCATTCGCATTGGTAGGCTGACCGAATTGATCGCCTACAATGCCCAACTCATCTTTGATCTCAAATAAGTGAAGCATCGTTTTCACAAAGTTCTTATTGAATTCCGAATACAACCAAGATGTTCTAAGAATCACTGTCTCCGGATTATTTTCCAAAGCTAATTCTTCGCCTTTTCTTTTTGAAGCACCATAAGCACCGATTGGATCTGTAAAATCATCTTCTGAATAACTTAAATTAGTTTCGCCACCAAAAACGTAATCTGTTGAAACGTGAATCAAGATTGCATTGTTATCCTTGCAAACCTGGGCCAAATTCCCAACACCTTCTGCATTAATTGCAAAAGCTTTTTCAGTTTCTGTCTCCGCCAAATCTACAGCTGTATAAGCCGAAGCATTAATCACAAAATCTGGCTGATATTCTGCAAAAACAGTCTCTACTTGTTCAAAATTCGTGATATCTACAACGGATGATCCCGTAAAGTTGAAATCGTACTGATCGTGGTATTTTGGCGCTAACTTTTGCAGACAATGTCCCAACTGACCGTTACCTCCTATAACAAGTATTCTTTTCATAACTATTTTGTTTTATTTTGAAGTCTCAAATAACCGACTCTTTCCTTGAATGTTTTATGATCGATTTCAACTAAAAACTTAGAGAATTTTTCTAAGCTTTCATCCGACATCATCTCAGCTTTTCTGGTTTTCATATTGAAGTAAATCACTGTTAACCAAAAAACCGCATGAACTATACCATTCTGATCCTTCATCAATAATTCTACAACTAATGTCATATTATTCACCGCAATTGTTTTACTGGTAATCTCAACTGTAGAATTGTATCTTACTTCCTTCAGATAAGCAATCTCATTTTGAATCGTAACCCAAGTACAGCCCGTTTCTCTAGTATATTGCTCGTAAGTAAAACCATAGTTTTGTTCTACGTGATCTTCTCTTGCGTTGAGCATATACTCCAGATATTTGACATTATTGAGATGTCCAATTGGATCACAATCTGCAAAACGGATTTTAAAGGTTGATGAAAATTCTTTTTCCATAATTACTATTCCTAAAAAACCGTCTCGTTACAAGAAACGAGACGGTTTTAGATATTAATTGTCTTAGTTGATTAAAGACCTAATTCTTTTCTAACTGCTGGTGTAGCATCTGTTCCTGCCTTGTAAACTAAAGCCGGTGTAGAAGCATCAAACACATACTCATAACCTGCTGCTTTAGCTACTTTAGAGATAGCATCATTGATTTTTTTCTCAAGTGGTGCTAGACCTGCATCTCTTTTTTCCGCGATATCTTTTTGAGCTGCAGAATACATCTGCTGAAGGTTTTCCTGAAGTTTTTGAACTTCCTGGCTTCTTTGCTCATTGATAGCTGCTGTTTGCTTAGGAGCCTCATCCTGATATTTTTTCATCAAGTCCTGAAGAGACTTTCCTTGCTTTTCTAATTCACCTTGTTTTGCAGTCTGCAAATTTTGCAATTGCTGATCAAGAGCTTTCATTTCTGGCATAGCCGTGAAAATTGCGTTGATATCTACAGAAGCAATTTTCTGAGCGTTTGCAAATCCTGTTGCAAAAACCATTACAACTGCTACTAATAATACACTTAATTTGTTCATTTTAAAAAGTTATGTTTATAATTTATATTAATTTTAATTTGATGATCATTCAGACATCACTTTTTTCTTTAAGGCATTGACCTTTGATTTTAGATTGGTCTTTCCTCCTCTTTCATTTTTACTGCTAGGACTTGATATATTGTTACCTTTCGTTTCCTCAACTTTAGGTGTATTCTTTCCCAACAAAGCTAAAACAGCATCTGTGTAGTCATACTTTTTATCTAAAAATATAACACTAATGTTATTGCTTTTATCAAGAACTATTCCCAAATTATTCTTTGTAGAAACAGTTTTGATAGCATTCCAAATCTGATCTTGATAAGGTTTCGTCAAATTAGAACGCAACTGATTAACTTCTCCGTTGGTTCCAAATCTCGCACCAATAGTATTACGTACACTTGCCTCCAAATCTACGATTTCTTTTTCTCTTAGCTTCAACTGATCACCAACAAGCAAAACTTTTTCATTTTCGAAAGCTTCTTTTTTTCTTTCGTATTCTGCCTGTAATTGTTGCAAATCAGAACGCCACTGTTCGACTTGGGTATTGAGTCTGTTTTCAGCTTCTTTATACTGAGGCAATTTGCTCAACACATAGTTCGTATCTACAACACCTATCTTTTGTGCATAGATTTGTGTAGTAGTAAAAAGAATTGTTACAATTAATGCTAATTTTTTCATCCTATAAAAATAGTATTTATTTTTTATAATGGTTGGTTCATCAAGAAGTGTTGTTGCCATCCTGATGGTTCTGAGCTACCTAATGTTTTATCAAATCCATAAGCGAAATCAAATCCAATCAATCCGAATGCTGACATCGATACTCTGATACCTAAACCTGCAGATCTTTTCAATTTGAAAGGATTGTAAGTTCCGAAGCTGTTCCAGGCATTTCCTGCTTCTGCAAACGTCAAAACGAAAATCTTCGCTGTTTGGTTCATTGATATCGGATATCTTAACTCTGCTGCAAATCTGTTATAAATTGTTGCTCCTCCATAAGGTGTGATATCGTAAGTTGATGAAGAACTAAATCCTGTAGAAGAAGCATTCTCATAACCTCTCAACGGTACCAGCTCTCTACCATCAAATCTACCATTGAACAAACCAACACCTCCGACATAATATCTTTCAAAAGGTGGTGGACCTAATTCTTTGCTATATCCATTAAGGAATCCCATCTCTCCAGTTGTTCTAAGAACCAATTTCCCGATAACTTCGTTGTAGAAATCAGCTTTTAACTTCACTTTATAGAATTCCATCCACTTATATTTGTCCAAAGTACTCATTGTAGAATAATCTTTGTTACTGAACCAAGAATATGGTGGCGTAAATTTCAAAGACGCTTCTATATTAGAACCATAAGTTGGAAAAACAGGATCCAAACCAGCTGAGTTTCTACTCAAACCAATATTGAAACTGAATGATTTTGTACTACCATTATACTCCAATGCATCACCAAAATAGAATGGATAATTGCTGAAGTCATAACTTTGATACTGTATCCCAGTATAAAGAGAGAAATAATCATCCGGCCATTTCAATGATCTCGAAAGACCAGCAGTTGCAGAGAAAATATTCATTTTTTGATCTCCAGTAGAATATGAATAATTAACTCTAGAATAATTCAATCCAATACTCAAAGCCGTAGGTCTTGTTCCAAATACCCAAGGTTCTGTAAATGAAACTCCATAATTGGTAAAATATTGTCCTGCTTGAGCCTGAAGCGATAAAGTTTGTCCGTCACCTTGTGGAACCGGTTTGAAATCTTTGAACTTCAAAAAGTTTCTCAAAGAGAAGTTATTGAATGTTAATCCTAATGTTCCGATGAAAGAACCTCCACCGTAACCGGCTTGCAACTGTACCTGAGAAGATCCTTTCTCTACAAGCGTCCAGTGCATATTAACCGTGTTATCCTGTGGATTTGGTTTTACATCTGTTCCGATTTGTTGAGGATCGAAAAACTGCATACCAGCCAATTCGAAATAAGTTCTCTTGATATCCGATTTTGCGAACAATGTTCCAGGTTTAGTTCTAAGCGCTCTCAAAATCACGTGATCGTGTGTTGTAGTATTTCCAGACCAGGTTACACGATTCCAAGTTGCTTTTTCCCCTTCATTAATTCTGATTTCCAAATTGATAGAATCACCTTTGATTGATTTTTCAATCGGTGTAACATTGGAGAACAAGAAACCATTATTCATATAAATGGACTTCAAATCAGAATCATCTTCTTTTCCGCCATCTTCTCCAACTTTTTTGTTGAATCCTACTGCATCATAGATATCTCCGGTTTTGTAGCCTAAAATTTTCTGTAAAAACTCTGTTGTAAAAGTGGTATTTCCGATGAAGTTGATATCACCTATATAGTATTTTTTACCTTCATTAAGCTTTACATTGATGTTATAACCTTTTTCGTTTCTGGTAACAGAATCCGAAACAATCGTAGCATCTCTAAAACCTAAAGAGTTATAGTAGCTTATCAAATTTTTCTTATCCTCATCATATTTATCCTGGATAAATTTGGAAGGTTTAAGAATACCTAACAAAAATCTTTTCTGTTTGGTGTCTTTGAAACCTTTTTTTCTAAGTTTTCTATCAGACACATTTTCATTACCTTCAAACTCGATTTTGTCGATTTTGACTTTTTTACCTTTGGCAACTTCAATAGTCCAATCTACAAGATTAGCATCTGTACCATTTGCTTTTTCCTGAATATTGATTTTTGCATCAGCAAATCCTTTGGCAACATATTCCTGAGGAATTTTATTTTGTAAACTAGAAACCAAATTGTTATTAATCTTAGTTCCCGGCTTCAAGTTGTTATCCTTGATCAGTTTTTCATTCTTGGATTTTCCAATCCCTTTACCCGTGAATTTGACTTCGCCTAATTCCTTAAGGTCTTGTAACGAGAATTGCAGGACAACGTTTTGCCCTTCAACATCCTGAATATAGACCTCAACCTTAGAAAAAGATTGGGTTTCCCAAAGTTTCTTGACAGCATTGCTGACTCTCTGCCCCGGAATTTCTAACTTCTCTCCTTTCACAAGACCTGTAAAACGCAAAATCTGAGCTGGTGTGTATCTTTTGACACCGTCTACAACGATATCTTTCAGAACATACTCTTGGTTTTGGTTTCCTGCAAGTTCTGTGCTTTCTGCATTGTTACCCTGTGGAACAACCTGAGCGTGAAAATACACTGAAGCTGTCAACAAAATAATGGGTATAAATCTTAATTTCATTCTTATTGAAGTTGTTCTCTTTTCTAATATATTTTATGAAGAAATCTGATCGCTGGTCATCCCGTATCTTCTTTCTTTATTTTGATAATCTAATATGCACTGAAAAAAAGTGTCCTTTGTAAAGTCCGGCCAAAGTACGTCTAAAAACTGAAGTTCAGCATAAGCAATCTGCCAAAGCAGAAAGTTGCTAATACGGACTTCGCCACTTGTTCTTATCATCAAATCAACCGCTGGAAAATCTTTGGTATAAAGATGACTTTCGAACATTTTTTCATCGATATCTTCAACATCTATATTCCCATCTTTCACATCTTGACTGATTTCTCGTACGGCTTTCAGGATTTCTTTTTGAGAACCGTAATTCAGTGCGAGAATCAGATTTCCTTTTTTATTATTTTTAGTCAGTTCAATAACATTAAGCAATTGATCTCTTACTAGTTCCGGAAGTTGTGTAATATCTCCAACCACATGCATTCTCAATCCCTTAGTAAAAATCTCTTCTGCTTCTAGCAATAATGTTTCTGATAAAAGATTCATAAGAGTATCGACCTCTTCTTTCGGACGATTCCAGTTTTCTGAAGAGAATGTATAAAGCGTAAGATATGGTATGTGAATCTCGTTACAGGCATTAATAACATTACGAACGGCAGTGATAGCATTTTTGTGTCCAAAGGTTCTTTCTTCTCCTCTGGATTTTGCCCATCTACCGTTTCCATCCATTATAACAGCAACGTGTTTCGGTAATTTGTCTTTATTTATTAGCTTTTTTAAGTCCTGCATAATTTTATTTGCAATAACAAGGCGGTCTTCCAAAAGAGTAAGACAAAATCAATGTTGCAGAATTAACCCAATCTTTAGAATTCAGATTACCCACATTCCTTTGATTCATAAAACCCTGTACAATAACAGCTGTCTCGTCTTTTCCAAGAGAGCTTTTCACTGTCACATCTCCATCCTTCAACATACTATAATCCACCTGATCTGAGAAAGTCGGACGAAACGTAAATTCTCCTGACAATGCCCAGTTATAATTAAATTTATATTTAAGTCCTACACCAAAAGGAAGTCCCATTGTAAAAGCTTTTTCTTGTCTGTATTTAGCTTCTACAGTAGTATTCGTGATTGTTAAATCTGCTTTTGCTGCATTCATATACAGCCCGGAAATACCTGCAAATACGTATGGACTTATCATGCTAATCTGCTCGTCATTCACTGGCAAAAAATTATATTCGAAAAGTAAATCAGCTGATATCACCGAATTGGTTCCTCTCAACTGCCTCATTCTCCGATAATCTTCTTTCGCATACCTATCATCAAACTGAATGTTACTAAATCCCACATTAAGCCTGACGGTTTGATAGGGATTAAAATTCATTCTGTACATTACGCCTCCATAAAATGGAAGTCCGTTCTCAGATACATTTCCGAGAGGCTTTTGAAGAATATAGTTTGTTCTCCCAATATCTCCAACAAGATTACTCATTCCTAATTGTACCCCAATCTCGTGTCTCTGAGCTTTTGCAAAACTCAAAAAACAAAATATAGCAACAAGGGCATAGGTGAATTCTCTCTTCATTTTCAATATACTGAAACGTCTATTACTCAAAAATTTGGTGCAAATATAAAACATTTTTAGATTAAGGAACTTCTTAAAGTTTAGTTAAATAAAAACAAAAAAATATAATTTATTGTTATAAAAACGAACTTATTCCCAAAATAGTCTATAAAAAAATAAAAGCCTTGATAAAGACTTCTATTTTTTATTAAAAAACATTTTCAGCTTATTCCTTATTTTAATTATTGTTGGTTCTTTATAATTTTTATCTTCATCAAAATAGCCATAACCATAGCCATAGCCATAGCCGTAACCATAGCCGTAGCCGTAACCATAGCCATAACCTTGCTTCACTACAAAATCATTATAAACCAATCCCAGATTCGTTATTTCTTTATTGAAGTATTTTTCCGTAATCATCTTCAACATATGTTTTTCTGTATACTCGTGGCGAATAACATAAATTGTGGTATCTGCTTTTTTAATCAGTTCAAAAGAATCGGCAACCAAACCTACAGGTGGCGAATCTATAATAACATATTCATAGATTTCTTTCAATCTTTCTATGAACTTCATGTTATTATCACTCATTAATAATTCTGAAGGATTCGGAGGAATAGGCCCTGAAGTAATAACATCCAATCCCGGAATACTTGTATGATTGATGATTTCATCCAGTTCTACCTGACCTGTCAGATAATTGGAAATTCCGTTTTTGTTATTAATTTTAAAATCACCAAAAATCTTTGGCTTTCTTAGATCCATTCCTAACAAAACAGCTTTTTTTCCACTTAATCCGAGAATCGAAGCAATATTAATCGAAACGTATGTTTTACCTTCTCCACTAATAGAAGATGTCACCAAAATAACTTTACTTTTTTGCTCCTCATCGAACAAGAACCGAAGATTAGCTCGTACAGCCCTAAATGCTTCCGAAATAGAAGATTTTGGTTCTTCTAAAACGGTTAAATTGTTATCATAACTATTATGACCAATCACGCCAAGTAATGGGATTTTGGTTACTGATAACAGTTCTTTAAGATTTCTGATTTTATTATCCAGCAATTCAGCTAGAAGAAGAAAAATAAGCGGAATCAATAGCAAACCTCCTATAATCTGCATCTTTGTGCCTTTCACATCTGGAGCAATAGGACCCTGCCCAAGATTTTTTGCACTATCAATAATATTGAGATTACTTTGATTAGTCGCAACACGCATTTGAGATTTTGCCTGTTCTGTTAATAAAGTATTATAAGTATTTTCAATAATATTATAACCTCTTTGAGCATCTAAGAAAATCCTCTGTTTTTCTGGAAGTGTCACAAGTTCCTGATCTATCTTTCCGATTTGGGCATTAATATCAGCAAGTCTATCGTTATAACCTTGAAAATATTTTTTCAATCCACCTTGGGAAGTAAATTTAGCTTCATTAATCAATCGATTAATTTCACGCATCGGCTCAGAGTTTGGCGTATAAATTTGAGCCATCTCTCTGCGTTTTGCGTAGAGTTGCTTTAATTCTGAAACTGATGCATTGAAACTTCCGTCCTCAATTCCTGCAATATTCAGGCTAATGATTTTCTCAATATTATTTGTATTAACAGAAGATCTAACATCATTGAGAGAATTGATTTTTGTAGCTAATTCAGCTTTTTGAGTTTCTAGATCCGTCAATTTTGCCAATGTCTTAGAATCGATATTTTCCATATCGAAAAGACGGTTGTTAATTTTCAAATTATTGAGAACCGCGCCACTGGAATCCAGTTTTTTTCTTATCAAAGAAAGATTTTCGTTAAGATATTCTACAGTGTTTTTATCCACCATATTTTGATCCAGCAATCTTTTCTTGATTAATTCCTGTACCGAATTATTAAGAAAACTAACGGTATTATTCAGGTTATAGCCTGACTTCGAAATCACCATAATTGATGGAAGTTCTTTGTCAAATTCTACAGAGAGACTGCCAATGATTCCATTAACAGCTTGATTTACCGGAACCAGAGTGACAATAATATTATCAAGTCCTAAATTATTTGGTGTTGGATTCGGAACCAATCTAAACTTAAGGTTAGGAGTTTCGTACCATTCATTCAGCCCCAAAATTTTATTTTTTGGTCTAGGATATGCGGATATAGTTTCCATACTTTCTGTATCATAATTATACAAGTATGGAGATTGCCCCTCTTCCGGTAAAACTACCTCATATTTATTTTTGTCCTTTGGTATTAAACTAATAGGATAATTAACCTGCTGCAGATGGTTTCTATCAATTTCCAAAAACACAGGACTATCTTCCTGATCCAAATAAGTAGTTTTTATTAATCCTTTTGTAGTGTAATTGGTAATTAAATTCAGTTTTTTAACCAAATATTCATTATGACTTCTTGACAATAATATTTTCTTCAGATAAACTCCATCCTGATTTCCGCCCTGCCCCCAAATGAAGTTAATAGACTGATTGGGAGTGAAGTAACTTGCTGTATTATTAGAAATACTTAAGGACAAACTTGAAGAATAGACTCTCTGAGCGTAATATTTACTATAAACATAAGAAATACAGTAACCTATAAATCCAAGAATCACAAACCAATACCAATTACGAATAACCCTTTGTACAAAATGAGCTGGATCAAACAAATTGAAAGATCCCATTTTTTCAGCCTGTGCTGTATCTTGTGAGTTTTTTCCGTTTTTATCAGGAATCATTATAATCTGGTAATAATTAGATAAATAGACATCACTGTAGTAATCAATGATACCCCTGTTGTCAAAGTCTGTAGCGGTTCTTTTCCAAATCCATTGATACTTTTTCCATTGGTATTAAGATAGATGATATCACCATTCTGTAACCAGTAATAAGGCGAATTCATAGCGTCTTCTCTTGTAAGATCTAATCTTGCGGTTTTTATACCTTCAGGATATTTTCTATGGATCATTATATTTTTACGATCAACAGTACGGTTAAGTCCCCCATTCATAGCGATGGCTTGCATTATATTCAGTTGAGTTACATAAGCTGTTTTTTCTCCAGTTACTCCAACTGTTTCCATATCACCCAGTAGATAATAACGGATACCATCAAGATTTAATCTAACTTCGGACTTACCTTGTAAAAAATTCTCATTGACTTTTTCCTGTATTTCTTTGGTCATATCTTCAAGCGTTCTGCCTTCTGCCTTGACATATCCGATTCCGAAAATATTAACATCTCCTTTAGAATCTACTTTCAACCCATTAAAATAAAAAGTAGCATTACCCCCAGAACCATTATTACCTCCAGTTTGTCCGCCCGTAGCGCCTCCTGCCTGTTGAGGTGCATTATTACTGCCAGCAGCAGATGCATTGAGTGAAGAATAAAATTGTGCAGCATCACCTTTTGGGGTTGTAACAACATTTAAGCTTAAAATATCTCCTTTCGTGACTCTGTATTCTGGAACGTTATAGGGAACCAAACCTTCTTCATTAATCGTCAGGCTTTCGCTAGGCTGTAGATATCGAACATCTTTTTTTGTAACGCAGGAAGAGCAGACTCCTAAAAGAGTTAGTAATAAAAATATATTAAATAAATAACGTTTTATCATCAAATAGTTTTTTGCAAAAATATAACAATTTAATCTTTTTTGAACCGTAACAAAAATATCGGAAGATAAGCCCCCAAAAAACCTAATATTACAATAATTAGTAATAATTGATTTACATTAAGATGTCTTAAAAAATAGGCCGCTATAATTATAAAAAGATAGTAAGCAATAATATAAGCAGTAGATCTTCTGTGGGTTAAACCAAGATTCAATAATTTGTGATGGATATGGTTTTTATCCGGAGATAATACCGATTTTTTGTGATAAATTCTAGTAATGATTACCGTAAGTGTATCTATAATCGGTAAAATCAAAATTGCCACTGCAATTACCGGAGCAGATTGTAAGTGATAAAAGACGTCATCTCTTTTCGCAATAAAAATATCAATAAAAGATATTCCGGTGAACGACAACAAAAAGCCCAATATCATGGAACCTGTATCACCCATAAATATTTTGGTGCTTCTTTTATTGGACAAATTATAAAATAGAAAACCTAGAGAAGCGGCAATCAAAATACCGCAAAGAATAACCAAAGGATCATTGTGGCTTCCTAATCTGAAAAAACTGATCCCAAACAAGGCACTTGTGGCAATGGTATAACTGCCCGCCAATCCGTCTATTCCATCAATCAGGTTAAAAGCATTAATCAAAATAATAAATGTCAATATACTGAAGGCAACACTCACATAATAATTAATCTCATAGACCCCAAAAACCCCGAAAAGATTTCTGATACGGACATCAGAACCTATAACAAGCAGTGCTGAAACTAATATCTGAGCCAACAGCTTTTTATAAGCCCGCAGAACCATAATATCGTCCATTACACCAACAAAAAACAGAATAATAAAGGAGGCAAACAAGAATTTATAACGGTCAAATAATTCGTATGCGAAGATTGGAGCGCAAACGCCTAATGAAAAAAAGATGGCAATTCCACCAAGATTAGGGATTTTCCTCAGGTGAGAACTCCTTGCGCCAGGCTCATCCATCAGATTTTTTCTTCTGGAAATTTTTATGATTGTAGGAATTGCAACGTAAGTAATGAGAAACGAGAATGCAAAGCCGAGCAAGAGCTTAAAATAAAAGAAAGATATTCCGGTGCTTTCTAAAAAAGTTTCGAAATTATTATTCATTCAGTGTTTTTATGGCTTATTATTAATTTATCAATAACCTGACGAGCTTCTTCAATCTCAACAGACTTAGGACGTAATAAATTTTTTTCTTCAGGGGCAAAGATAATAGATAATTCCTACCAAACCGCTTATATTGCAATATATCTTTAATTTTTAAGCCATTAGTTTTGATAAAAGTATCCAGTTCTTGTGACATTTTATCAAAATCGCCAGCATCTTTTACGAAAGCCAAATAAGCCAAGAAAGTATAAACACCTTCCAAAATTTGAAATCCTTTCAAAGCTTCTAATTGATTAGAAAATTGACTTTGACTAAATTTCTTGCTCACAGTTTCTACAGCTTTTAAGATATCCAAACCTTTCGTAGTATGGCTTTTACTTATAGAATCCTGCCTTTCCAAATATTGATAATGATAATCAGGCACGAATGTTAAAGCCTGACATTGAAGCAACAATTGCGGAATCAATTCAATATCTTCGAAATGAATTCCTTTTTTGAATCTTTTATCCTGAAATAATTCTCTTCTGAAAAGCTTATTACAAGCAAAATAAGAAATATCCGAAAAAACCGAAAGATTATTTTCCAGAACAATTTTCTCCGGGAAGTTTGGAAGTTGTGTTAATTTTTGAGTAACATTTCCATTTTCATCCACCTTTTGAAGATTACATATTGCCATTTCGGCGTTGTGTTTTTCAGCAAGATTGTACATCTCTTCAAACATCATTTCGGAAACATAATCATCACTATCAACAAATCCTAAATACTGTCCTTTCGCTCGATCTATTCCGAAATTTCGTGCATCGCTTAATCCACCGTTTTCTTTCATAAAGCCAAAAATCCTGTCCGGATATTCTTGCTGGAATTTATCAATAATCTGTTGAGACTGATCCTTACTTCCGTCATTCACAACAAGAATTTCGATTTCCCGCAAAGTTTGATTGACTAATGATAACAAGCATTTTTCCAGATATAACTCGACGTTATAAACCGGAACAATGATCGAAACTTTAAACAAATTTTCTTGATTTATCATTACCAATATGTTGCAACTTCGTTGCTCCCTATATATGAATATTATTTTCTACCAACATTTCGAGACTTTATTCTAAATCAATTTAATTTCTTGTAAATCTTGGACCTAAAAAGCCTCTCTTAGCTTCATCAAAATCCGATCGTGAACACGGAATGCAATTATCTATGTTTTCATCCTCGCCAAAATACCAAAGATTGCTGAAAACCTCTCTCTTGAAAGCGTATTGCTCATCATTAATCAAAACATAAAAAGTCTCATAAGTTTTCTCTTTCGGATGTGATTTTTGAATATTGATTCCTTCTATCAAATACCAAATCATTTGTGCCAAAAGCTGATGATTGAGTTGAGAATCAGAATAAATATTATAATTGAAAATTCCCACAGATTTCAACCTTTCACTCAATCCGATTTCTTTCATATAAGCACAAATTTCCCTTCTATTCAGTCCATTGACTTGTGGATTCATAGAAAAAGCTTCGGCAAAAGTTTCAATCGCATCGCAGTTAATTGTAACCAAATCTGCCTTTCGAAAATATGGCTCAGTTTTCTCGGTGGAATTCATCATCTCCGCCAGACGGATGATGTCGAACTGAACTTCCTTAATCAATTTCACAGAATCCATTTCGTTGAGATGTTTCTGATAACCCAAATGATGATAATTTTTTATAGAGAAATTTTTGGATCCTAAGATTTTGCTCAAGAAATTAGACTCGTGGATTTCCTCATCCTGTTTCAAAGAAACTACGTTGCTGATCTGAGTATAATTGATATCTTTCTGATGAAAATTGAGCGCAGAAAACAGCGAAAAAGCCAAATCATTGCTACCGCCAATAATTATGGGGACTGCGCCTTTGTAATGACAAGCCGACAAAACTTCCTGCAGAATATAATGCGAATCCTGAGGCGTTCGCCCTGAAACCAAATCGCCTAAATCAATAATCGGAATATCGAAATCTAGTTGTGATAATTTGTAAAATTCTCTTCTGATTCCTGTGAAATCCTGACTTTCTGCATCGCCATTCGCACCACGATAATCTGAAACGAAAAGCAAAACAATACTATTTTCTTTGATTTCGTTTGTTATTTTATTTCCGATTTGCCACTTCTCGGTTCGGAATGATCTTGGCGCAATAATAAAGTCTTCGAAGTTCATAATTTCTAATCTACAATTTTTATAATAACGTCTTTTGGTGTCTTTTTGGAAAATTCAATCAGTTGATTTCTAAGTCTAAGTGTATTTTCTTTCTGCACAGAATAAAAAGAAACAGTTGTTCCGCCAGCCATATAATTATTCTGAATCGTCAAAGTTCCAACTTTTGAAAAATAATCCGGCATTTTTACCCACTCATCAAAAACCAAAGCCACATCAAACATCTGATTTTTTGCGGCATCATAAACATACTTTTGCAAAGCTTTGTTATCTGTAAATTTGGCATGGTCATTTTTTCTCAGTTTTGCCACTTCAATACTTCCCAAACCATAAGTATCCAAAAGATGAATGTGATTAAAATAAGTAATCGCACCAATATCATTAGCAACAACTCTCGAGTTTCTGTAATATTGATGAAGGAAATCTGCCAGTTGAATCTGCTGATCAAAAATATTTTTGGATGCAATTTTCTGTTTATCGAATGTTGTTCCAAATCTCATATAAAATGTTATTAATAAAAGAAAAACTGTTACGATTTTTAGAACTTTATTAGCCACATTTTTCTGAAAAACCTCATCAATAAAAGGTGTAATCGCCAATAAAACAATGACAGCCAGATAAGACTCATATCTAATCAGCCAACCGAAATTGGCGAACAAAAGATGAATTACAAATCCAAAAAACACAACAAACGGAATGACATTTTTGGAAAATTGGAGAATTTGAGAGTTTTTGAGTTTTTGAGTTTTTACGTTTCTGAAAATCTGGATTAATAATATTAAAATCAATACCAGAACCGAAATTCCACGATAGGCATTCCCTGCAACTCTGGTAAAAAATCCGACAATTCCATCGTTCGTATTCCCCTTTAAAATTAAAGAATTAGGCAGAAAAAACGAACCGTGATCCAATGAGATCCATCCGTAAACCACAACCGGAACGATTGCAAAGAGTCCTAAAGCAATGCTTATGACATAATCTTTCTTAAGAAAGAAAAGGTAGACGCAAATAGAGAAAATGAAAAATAAGCTCTCATATCTGAAACCTACGGCAATGATAGAAAACAAAGCAAGATTTGAGAAATTTCTCGGTGTTTTATCTTCAAGATATTTTTGAAATCCTAGTAAAACCAAAACCATCGCCAATGTATGAAAAACGTGCTCCATCCCTGTCATTATCATCAGATGCAAGGGCATTAATAAAACTACAGATGATAAAACAATGATATAAGTTGTCTGGGAAAACCGTTTCAGATATCGATGAAAAATCAGAATTAATCCAATTCCTGCAACACTATTCGCAACCAGCGGGATATATTCCCAATTTCCAAATACTTTAATCAGAATTGCTAATAAAAATGTGAAAAGTGGAGACGATGTTGTGGAAGAAAACTCATATTGGGTAATTCCCCACGTTTGAAATTCAGCAAAATTCTTCGCCATAGAAAGATGAATGTACGCATCATCTAACGGGTAAATATATTTTCCTGCAAAATCCACAACCACCTGAATATTGAAAAAAATCAATAATCCAAGAATTAGAAATATTATTAAAAGTGTTATGTTATTTTTCATCTATTTTTATTGAGGAAACCAAAGGAAGTTTTGATATTTATCTGGTGTGAATCGTCCAGCATCTCCCTGATACTTTACAAATACAAAATAGTAAAATATCATAAAAACTACAAAGAACAGGTGTGCCAACTTTTTGATATTTTTATTATCCATAGCCGCAATAATGTTAGTAATTACAAGCGATGCAAATGCTAAATATGAACCCACCAATCTTGTAGAAAAGACAGGATTACTTCTCATTATAAAATAAAGACAGACACCCATCACCAGGAGATTTCGCATATACTCGTAATAATATATTTTCTCACAGGCTACTTTATCATAAGTAATCAGCAAAAAGCTGAAAACTAAGATTTGACCATCCATGAAACTGGATCCTGAAGCTTCGTAATTGATATATCCATTATATCCATTAGAAACGTCCTGAACATTAAGTGTTTCCAAAAAGGAAGAAAATAGATTATATACTTGAAAAGGCGATAATATTACACAGGCAAGAATAGAATAAAAAATCTTATTGGAGTTCATTGGAATTGTTGCAATCCAATAAGCCGGCAAAAAGATAATGGTTGATTTATGAAATCCGTATGCAACGTACATACATAAAAGGAACCACCATACTTTTCTATCTTTGATAAATGTGAATGAGAGCATACACATCGTCATGCCCAATGCTTGTCTCATATGCCCGCTATCTGCAATGAAATACCCTGGAATAAAAAATAAAAGAATAGCAAAAACAGGATATTTGGAGTCTTTGTAGAAAACCATCAGCTTTCCTCCAATCGTTATAATTGCGCTTATCAATGTAAATTCTTTAAAAGGAAAACCTGTTGCATATACCCACTTATTGAGCATCGCATACATCCACTCGACATCTATTCTGGATTGTCGGAACAGCATTTTATCTACCAATTGTCCATATTCAATTGTAGGAAAATATTGGCTGTACATCGAATCGTAAACCGGATAGTCTGCTCCAACATAACGCCTGTAACCAATCGCAATAATCATATAAACACCAATTGTCCAAAAAATAAATTTCGGAGTTTTAGAATTCTCGTCTCTGTTAACCTCTACAAAACTATAAAGGATTAAAAAAACAAAAATAATGGTGAAAATGGGGTGTAAAAATGCCATTAATTGCCTTTGTGCTATGTGTTTTTCTCGTTAGAATCTTCAAATATAATTCTTATTTTAAGATTATTAAACAAGTATTAATTTGGTTTAATTTTTCAGATATTAATTATTTTTTAATCATTTTTTTTAATAAATACAATCTTACCGGTTCTTCAAAATATTTGAAAGCCAAAGAAGCCATCGTCAAATTAATCAAAACCAATATCAACAACTCTACAGGACTGGAAATATATCCTGAGACATTCAGTTTTCCGATATAGTTTTGAAACGGCTTGAACAAATAAAACGCTGTTAGCTGAAACATATAAAAAGCAAAAGAAATATTGCCCAGATAAACCATCCTTTTTGAATTGAATAACTTATCAAAATACGTTGGAAATGATAATGAATAAATCATCCCAGCAAACAGCAACATACACAAAGCATCAACTTTGTAATCTGTGATTGTAAGAGTCAATAAAGCCAAAACACTAGCTGCAAAAATCACACTCGCTGCGTTTTTCGAAATATTAAAATCAAATCTTAATAATCCTATTAAAATTCCTAGGAAAAACTCAGGAACAATCCTTTCGATTCCGTTAAAAGTATATTCATTAAGGTCAAAATTCTCTATATTGAACCATCTTACAATAAAGAAAAGAACAACAGCACCAAGAACAATTCTGCCCCAAAATTTACTCAATTTGATGATAAAAGCTGCTGTAATGAATAAGAACAGATAAGCAAACCATTCATCTGACAAACTCCAGGAATGTGTGTTCCAGCTCAATGCATCATTGATGTTCCAGGCGTGAATCATCAAGAGATTTGAAACAATATGATCCGGTCTTATAATCAAATCTTTTTGATGAAAAACATATTTTCCAACCAACAAAAGAACGCCAACAATTACAAAAGTTAATATCTGAAGTGGATAGATTTTCGCAAATCTCTTGACCAGAAAATTATAATATTTCCTTGAAGTCACTTTTTCCAAAATGAAACTTTTGTGATAAGCATAGGTCAAAATAAAACCGCTCAACACAAAGAAAATATCTACACCTAGATAACCTTTCTTCACGAAGAAATTATCCAATCCTCCCGTATAAACACAAAAATGATAGAGAAAAACCCAAAATGCAGTATAGAATCTCAGTCCTGTTAAATTGTTCAGCATTGCAATGTGTTTTACCAGTAAAAATTTCCAATCATCTGCATCCCAAAAGTTTGGAGAAGGCATAGATAAAACAAGGTTTTAAATTGATCAAAGCTAATATCCTTCAACAAAATGAGGAAATAAGGCACCAAGAACAAACAGGCTCTTGCCGTTTCTCCGGTTCCGTAAGCACCTGTCAAAAGCATTGTCGAAATGGCCGTGATGGCTGAGAAAAACAAAATATTGATATTTCGGTTTTCAAAAACTTCTGTGCCTGATTTTTCAGAAAAGAGAATAGCCAAAAATCCAAACGACAAAAACAGAAAAATCTCTCCAATGTCTTCCAATCTTGTCATCAGATATACAAATGGCTGATGGAATAATCGGAAGCCATCCGGATTTTCGGATTGTGATGCGAGCAGAAAGGTCTCTAATTGATTATAACCAGTTGTTGTATAAATAATCAGAAAAGCCAAGACAAAAACAACAGCGCTCATCAAACTCAGCCAGACAAAACTCCATTTTCCTTTGACTAAAAAATAGAAACTGATACATCCAAGAAATGCGAATAGAAATAATCCTGAAAACGTCAAAAGATTAGTCAAAATCAACCCAGAAAAAATCAATAAAAATGAAACAGAATCAATTCTCTTCTGATTAAAAATTCTTGCAAATCCTAATAGAAAAATCAAGGTTGAGGACAAAACCAATGCATCAATAGTGACCAAAAGATAAATATTAACGGAAGGAATTACCGCAAACAAAAGCAACATCCACTTCCTTCTGACTTCTTCAAATCCAAGATAAAGCAAAATCTTATAAAACAATGGGAAAGACAAACTTCCCATCGCAAAAAACACAATCGCAAGGGTCTCTATATTAGAAATATTCAGAATCCAATAATGCAAAAGCGTTACAAATGGCGGATGCGTTTTGGTGTGCATCTGGAAATGTTCCAGATTTTTAGAAAAATCTCTTAGCCAAATTTGTCCGTCGGTAATCGCCAAAGCATCGGTATAATATTGTCTTCCTTTCAGGTAAAACGGTTGCAGGAATGCAATATCAAAATCCCCCTGACTCAGATTCCCTAAAACCACGAGAACTATTGTAAACAAAAACAAAAGATAAATATTCAGCTTTTCAGAATATCTGAAAGTGAAAATCCCGGTTAGTAAAAACAAAAACGCAAACACAAATCCGCTCCAAAGAAACTGATTGGGATAGATGACAGAAATCGGGAAAAGGATACCTGTGCCGGTATAACCGCCTTGATTCTGGTAATAGAAATTGGCGCCCGCCATTGCAACCCAAATAACGATCGCTACAAAAAAGATTAGCCAGGGAAAGTTTTTAAGGTTTGCCAATTGTAATTTTCCACCCATCAGGAAATGTGTTTTCTTGGTTGTAAGGGCAAAAATATTAATAAAACTTCAGACTGTTCATTAATTTTTTGTGATTATCCAAGATTTCAAAAATTTGACAAAATCAACTTTGCGTCTTAAAAGCATATTCCTTTAAAGAAAACCTTCGTGCCTTTAAAAACTATCCATTCAGAATCTCAAACACAAAAGTGGTAGAAGTTTCAAAATCTCCACCCTGAGTAGCTCCAAATAAAAATTGAGGCTTTTTTCCATCTTTGCTCATCAGAAGCATCGGACGCTCCAGTCTGCCGAACCGTTTCAAGTGTTTAGGAGGTGTTGGTTCTGTGACATAAGATTTCATATCGAGATAGGCGATTTTTGGCTTTGTCCACTCTAATCCATTTTTGGAAGTTAGATGCAAACCAAATTCGTGGTTATAAAATCCCATATCACGGGCTATCAAATGAAACTTTCCATTTTGTTCCCAAATGAAAGCGTCTTCCAGTTGCGCATTATTCGGCAAAGCGGAAAAATCGATGACCGGATTTTCTGAAACCTTCTTGTAAGGCCCGGTTGGAGTATCGGCTTTTGCCAAACCATATTTTCGGTTACCCCGCACTGTTCCTTTTTGGGTTTCATACTCGTAGGTGTTCCAGGATTTGTAGAACAGCCAGTATTTACCATCATTCCCTTTTACGAAAGCAGGATTGGTGGTACAATGATCATCCCAAGCACCTTCTTTCCCTGGAAGCAGCAAAGGCTGTTCTGGTCTTGCCCAATCGCCGTCCAGAGTTTTGGAACTTGCTAACCCAATTCTTTTGGTGTTGGTTTTCCCGTTGGAATTGCCCATAAAAAACAACAGCCACTCGTCTCCAACTTTTTTAATGAGTGGATTATGACAAGTCGTTGCATCCCAAAACCCGCCACCTCTTGGACTTAGTATCACTTGCTTATGTTCGAATTGATGAAACGGCGAATCTGCCTCGGCACGGCAAATCTCGGAGCCATTCAGCCAGCCGCCCATCCCTTTTTCCTTCTTCCATCGGGAATAAAATAGGTGAACTTTACCATCGTCTCCCCAGATTGGAGAGCTGCACCAGATGTAGTAGCCGTCCAGAGACAACTGCCGTCCGATAGGCTTCAGATTGAAATAAGGCTTCTCCGAAAAATCAAATCCTCTCGTAAATGACGAACCAAAAAACACCGCAGCCATTCCCAAAGCAGAGGTCTGTAAAAAATCTTTTCGGCTAAAGTTTCCAGATGTGCTCATATCTCATGATTTTCAGCTAAGTTAAAGCAATTGGGTTGAGAAAGTATCCTGCTGTTTCGGATTGGATAATCAAAATCTTTCATCCAAAATTTTATTAAAATTTTAAAAATTAACTTTTGTAAACCTATCGTCTATTGTAGTTTACTACATTTGATTGTTTAACAAAAAAATCACAAACGATGAGTACGAAAAATCAAATCAGTGTAGTGATTCCGCCTGCAGTATTGGCAGAAGCTACCGAAAAACTACAAGAAGTTAGAACTCTAATCGCACCTTATGTACAAGCCTTGGCGCCAGGTGAGAAAGCATCAATTTTCAAAATGGGTGACAAGACCGTTGCTACCGTACAAAAAGTAAAAGACTACACGAACACTAATCCGGAATTTGCTCCTACTTATATGGATACACCAGAGTTCCTAAAGGATGAAGCCGTGGTAACAGGACTTTCTCCACTTCGTAATCTAGCGGAACAATTGGCATCCGACCTCAGCGACACGATTACCATTGCAGGAAACGAAGCGCTTTTGGCAGCCCTCCTTTATTATGGTGCAGTAAAAGAAGCATCCAATAAAGGCGTAGCAACCGCAACACCAATTTACGACGACCTCAGCAAGAGATTCACGAGAAAAGGCAACAAAAAGAAACCTGACACAGAGTAAATTCATTTCTCAAACTATCTAAATGACTCTTTTACACTCAAAAACCAGTATAAAAGGGTCGTTTTTGAGTATAAAAGACTCAATTCCAGTCTCCGAGACTCAACGTTGAGTCAAAAAGACTCGAAATCCAGTATAAAAGACTCGTTTTTGAGTCTCGGAGACTCGATGATGAGTGTAAAAGACTGGTTGGTGAAGGTTTTTGGGTGGAATGAAAAAATGGGTTATATTTGGTTAGTAATATAGAAAAGATTTGGAAAATATTTATTTTTTGAATATATGTACCTGATTTTTTTATTTCCCTTAAACATAAATTGTAATTTTTAAACAACTATCTGTTGAAAATAATATTTTGGAACATTAAAAATAACAATACATTTAATGTTATACACGATTTGATTGAGACCGAACAACCAGACTTGCTATATTTAGCAGAATACAAGCAGCTTGACATAGAAGCTTTTAAAACAAATCTTCAATCTTTAAATTATCAAATAATCCCCAATCCTGGGTGTAATAAAATATTAATTATTAGTTCAAGAACTGTCGACGATATCAATCTTACACTGCAACAAAATGACTATAGTGGAATTTATTTAAAAAGAACCGATATAAATATTATAGCACTCCATATGCCTTCACAATATTCTTATGATTTTGATGCTCTAAAGTATAATATTTCAGAATTTAAATCGGATTTTGAACAATACATCGGAAAATCATCTAATACTAATATCATTTTAATTGGAGATTTTAATGTCAATCCTTTTGAAAAACCAATGGTAAACTATGACGGCCTAGCCGCAACAAATTCAGTTAACTTTAATTCAAAAAGGACATTTAGAGGTAAACAAAAGGAAGTTTACTATAATCCTACTTGGAAATTATATGCTAAAACATATTTCCCAGGAAGTTTCTATAGAAAAAGACCATCAAATAGTTCATTTGATGTAATTGAACACCATTTCTTAGATCAGGTTGTTTTAAGTGAAAAGTTTTTAAAAAAAATAAAGGTTGACCATATTGATCTAATTGAAGAAACTAAAAATTATACTATTTTTGATTCTAGTAGCTATAATATCAATTACTCGGATCATTTACCAATTAAATATGAATATACACTATAAAATATGGACTGGAAAAAATTTGAAATAAAAAAATTAAATACTCCAACAGAAGTTGTATTGGATGTCATTTCAGGATTTAGCGAAGCCACCAATAATTTATTAAAATTAACCTTAGTTAAAAAATCAGAGGTAGAATTACTTAATTCTAAATATTCTGCAAATTTTAGTGATGATTTAGTTTTACATAGCCAATTTATGAGAGCATATAAATATATAGTTTTCGAACTATTTTATAATGTTCAACTATATCCTTGCGCATTGAAGATCGAATACGGAATTAAAGCAGAATTAAATATAAGTGATTCTTTGGTGCAAATTGAAAATGAAGAAAATTTACGACATACGCTTGAGCTAATATTTAAAACCAGCAAATTCACAGAAATAGTCAGTGGATTAATGAAAATTGCAAGTCTAGAAAAGACGGAAGATGATGATTTGCCTTTTTAAAAAAAATTGTTTTGATTTCCCCGCTGCGCAAAGTCTCCTGACTTTGAGCAATACAACAAAGCGCTAATCATCAGCAACCAATCAAAAAAAGCACAGACCAAAATCTGTGCTTTATAACCACGATGGCGCGGATTTACAATCCGTGACTTTCGCTAAAACAAATCCGCGCTATCCAATTTGATAACAAACAAAAAAAGCACAGACCAAAAATCTGTGCTTTCTATTTTATAAAAGTTTAATTACTTCTTCTTCGCCGTCGCTTTCTTCGTAGCAGGCTTTTTAGCAGTAGTTGCTTTCTTAGCCGCCGGTTTCTTTTTCTCAGCAAAGGCTTTCGGGTCTTGTGCTGTGATCCATTTTTTCACCTCATCTAATGAAACATCTTTCAGTTCGTCTGCTTCATACTTAGAATCATCTTTCTTTTTAGGGATTTTATAGATATTCTTGCCGTATTTTACAATCGGTCCCCATCTCGCATTTTCGATAGAAATTTTTTCTGCTTCCCAATGCTGGATGTATCGGTTGGCTTCTTTCTCCAGTTTGGCATCAATCAATTCATTGATATCGTTTTGAGAAAGATTATCGAAGTTATAACGTTTCGGAACGTTGATGAAAATACTTTGATATTTGATAAAAGGTCCAAATCTTCCCGTTCCTTTGGTTACAGGCTCACCTTTGTAGTTAGCAATTGGTGCATCTGCCACTTTCTTTTCATTGATGATTTCCTCTGCTCTATTTTGGTCAATAGATAATGGATCTTCACCTTTCGGAACACTGATGTAAGTCTCGCCCCATTTCACATAAGGTCCAAATCTTCCAACACCCACAGAAACGGGTTGACCATCAATTTCTTTCAAATCGAAAGGTAACTTGAACAACTCTAAAGCTTCCTCCAGTGTGATGGTCGCAATATTTTGATTGGACATCAATGAAGCAAACGTTGGTTTCTCCTCATCGTCCTGCTCGCCTATCTGAATCATTGGTCCAAATCTTCCGATTCTTGCGTGTACGTTTTTACCGGTTTTAGGATCAACGCCTAAGATTCTTTCGCCATTCGCACGGTCTGCATTTTCCTCAACATCTTCAATCCTTGGATGGAATTTCGAATAGAAATCCGTCATCATTTCCTTCCACTTCTGGTCACCGTTGGCAATCTCATCAAAGCCTTCTTCCACTCTGGCCGTGAAACCATAATCCAGAATCTCAGCAAAATTGTTGATTAGGAAATCATTCACCACCTCCCCAATATCCGTAGGAACGAATTTATTTTTATCACCACCAAACTTTTCATCAATAACTTCTTTTTTAACTCCGGTTTTGCCTAAAGTCATTTTTACGATTTCTCTCGTTTGTGGTTCTATTTCTCTTTTATCAACGTATTCACGATTCTGAATGGTTTGAATTGTCGGTGCGTAAGTCGATGGACGACCGATTCCCAATTCTTCCAGTTTTTTAACCAAACCAGCTTCGGTAAATCTAGCTGATGGTCTTGTGAATTTTTCTGTTGCTGTTATTTTTTTATAGTCTAAAGCTTCGCCAATTGCTACTTTCGGTAACAATTTTTCGTTGCTTTCGTCATCATCATCTTCAGTTTTCACAATGCCGTAAGCTTTTAAGAAACCATCGAAAACGATAACTTCACCTTGCGCTTCGAAGTGTTGCGACAATTTTGAATTCCCAATTTCGATAACCGTTTTCTCGATTTTAGCATTCTCCATTTGGGAAGCCAAAGTTCTTCTGTAAATCAACTGATACAATTTATTCAATTGCACATCACCAATGGATTTCACAGAAAAGTCTGTCGGGCGAATCGCTTCGTGCGCTTCTTGTGCAGACGATGATTTTGTGGTATAATTTCTCGGTTTAGAATAATTTTCGCCGTATTCTGAAATAATTTGTGCCTTTGCTCCATTGATAGCTTCCTGAGAAAGATTTACGGAATCCGTTCTCATATATGTGATGAATCCTTCTTCGTAAAGCCTTTGTGCCAGACGCATCGTTGTTGTCACACCATAACCCAATCTGGAAGAAGCTTCCTGTTGTAACGTAGATGTTGTAAACGGAGCAGATGCTGTACGAGATCCAGGTTTGGTCTCAACATTCAGAACATTGAAATCTGTTGTTTTTGCTAATTCCAAGAATTTTTCTGCCTCAGATTCTTTCTCAAAATCTTTTTTCAGTTTAGCGGCGATCTCCTGTTTTGCATTATTCAGGAAAGTTCCTTCCACTTTGAAACTTGGCTTTGGAACAAAACTTCTGATTTCCATTTCTCTTTCTACCACCAATCTTACTGCAACAGACTGAACTCTACCGGCAGACAAACCCGTTTTTACTTTTTTCCAAAGCACCGGCGACATCTCAAAACCTACAATTCTGTCCAAAACTCTTCTCGCTTGTTGTGCGTTAACCAAATTTTGGTCGATATCTCTTGGATTATCAATGGCTTTTAAAATCGCATTTTTGGTAATCTCGTGGAAAACAATTCTTTTTCTATTTTCAGGCTTCAGTTTTAGCTCATCTGCCAAATGCCAGGCAATAGCTTCTCCCTCGCGGTCCTCATCGGAAGCCAACCAAACCATTTCTGCTTTTTTAACAGCAGCTTTTAGTTCCGTCACCAGTTTCTTCTTATCAGCAGACACTTCATAGTCCGGTGTGAAATTCGAAAGATCGATTCCCATCCCTTTTTTAGGCAGATCACGGATGTGCCCGAAGCTGGACTTAACCTCGAAATCTGAGCCTAAATATTTCTGAATTGTTTTTGCTTTTGCCGGAGACTCGACGATCACTAAATTTTTTGGCATTCTAGAAAAATTTTTGCAAAAGTAGGAGTTTTTTTATTATCAACCATTTTAAGAATCATTTCTATTGTCTATTCCTTATATATATTATTGATTTTATAATATTTTTTAAACTCTGGATTCTAACTTTTTCATTAAATTCGCAGACTCAATTGACAAAAACCAACAGTTTTATCTATTGAAAATGAATAAGTTCTATGAACAATAAAAAACTTTAACCCTACTGTAAAACTATTGCAGTCTAAATCAAAATGCATCGTCTCTTCATCCATTTATATTATTTTATTTCTAAAAACCGGTTCATTTCCATCGCAGCAGCATTGGGAATTCTTGTCATTTGTGGTTTTTTTGCTTCTAAAATTAATTTTGAAGAAGACATCAATCAGATTATTCCGAAAAACGACAAATCTGATTTGACAGCAAAAGTTCTAAAGCAATTGAACTTTTCAGACAAAATTATTGTTATCATTGAGAACAAATCAAAAGATGACCAATTCCAACTTTCGGAAACTGCCGATACTTTTTTACATAAAATCGAACCTTTACAGAAATACATCGGTTCTGTTCAGGGAAAAGTAAATGACAACGAAATTTCCGAAACTTTTGATTTTGTCAATCAGAATCTGCCTTTATTTCTGGATGAAAACGATTATCAGGAAATTGAAAGAAAACTCAATAAAGACAGTATTGCAAAACAGGTAGAGAACAATTATGTGTCGCTGGTTTCGCCAACAAGTTTAGTCACCAAAGAATTTATCAAAAAAGATCCGCTCGGAATCACTTTTCTCGGAATCAAAAAACTCAATGCTTTAAACATTAGTAAAGATTTCAAGCTGGAAGACAATTATATCGTTACCAAAGACGGAAAAAACCTCCTGCTCTTCATCGATCCTAAAAATAAAAGCAACGACACGAAAAACAACGAAGTTTTCGTCAATCAGTTAAATGAAATTAAAGACAACCTCAACAAAGAATTCAAAGGAAAAACTGATATCAGCTATTTTGGTTCGCCGGTAATTGCGGTTGCGAATGCCCAACAAATCAAGAAAGACATTCAGAATACGGTTATTATTTCGATGACGGTTCTGTTGATTTTGTTGATGTATTACTTCAGGAATTTCTTTACGCCACTGATTGTATTTTTACCAACTGTTTTTGCCGTTTTCATTTCACTGATGATTTTATACTTTATTAAAGATAAAATCTCTGCAATTTCGCTCAGCGTCGGAGCAATTTTAATTGGAATTACCATCGATTATGCCCTTCATATTTTAACGCATTACAAGCACAACAACAATATTGAAGAGCTTTACAAGGAAATTACGCAACCGATTATTTTGAGCAGCGCAACTACGGCGGTTTCATTTTTGTGTTTGGTTTTCGTTCGTTCTGAAGCGTTGAAAGATCTTGGGCTTTTCGCTGCGATTACAGTTTTCCTGTCGTCTTTTACCGCTTTGATCATTGTTCCGCAACTGTATCATCCGAAAGAAAAATCCGATCAAGTAAGCACCAATTTCATCGATAAAATCGGAAATTACCCTTACGAAAAGAACAAACCTTTGATTATCGGATGTTCTTTGATGATTATTGCGTGTCTTTTGGGGTTCCGTCACGTTGGTTTTAACGAAGACATTGGTGATTTAAATTACATTCCAAAAGATTTGAAAATTAGCGAAGCGAAACTTGAAAAATTATCGGACCTTACTTCAAAATCGATTTACACGATTTCTTATGGAAATTCTGAAAATGAAGCTTTGGCGAGAAATTCCCAGCTGAGCCGGTTTTTGGAAAAAGAAAAGCAGGAAGGAAAAATCCTAAGCTATAATTCGCTTGGAAATGTTGTTTTATCGAAAGAAGACCAACAAAAAAAGGTTGAAAAATGGAACCAGTTCTGGAATCAGAACAAAAAAAATCAGACAATCTCTGAATTGGTTCAAAATGGAAACAAATTCGGATTCAATGCTTCTGCTTTCGATAAGTTTAATGAAAATTTAAATAAATCATATTCAACTTTAAGTTTAAGAGATTACGAAAAAATTAAAGCACTTCAAATCTCAGAATTCCTAAGCAACGAAAATGGTTTTTATACCGTTTCGAATGTGGTGAAAGTGGACGAAAAGAAACGCGATGCTTTCATCAAAGATGTTGAAAAGAATCACGATGCTTTGGCAATCGACCGCCAACAGATGAACGAGAACTTTTTAGGTTTGCTTAAAAATGATTTTAATACGCTAATCAATTACTCACTTTTAGCCATTATTCTTACGATTATTGTTTTCTTCAGAAATTTCGAATTGTCTGTTTTGACGATGTTTCCGATTGTTTTAACGGGAGTTGTGACTGCAGGAAATTTGTATTTTCTTGGTTTGGAATTGAATATTTTCAGTACCGTTGTCTGTACTTTGGTTTTCGGAGTCGGTGATGATTTCAGTATTTTCCTCACGAAAGCGATGCAGAAAGAACATACAACCGGTAAAAATGAACTTCCAACATACAGAATTTCGATTATTTTGGCAGTTTTCACAACGATTTTATCCATCGGTTCTTTGATTTTTGCGAAACATCCGGCTTTACATTCTTTGGCTTTAGTCGCTTTAATCGGAATGTTTTCCGTGATTGTAATTACCTCAACCTTATATCCGTTTTGGTTTAGGTTTTTAATTATCAACCGACAGAAAAAAGGTTTGTCGCCGATTACTTTCAGATTGTTTTTGCACTCTGTTTTATCATTTCTTTATTATGGTTTGGGTGGATTTTTATTTTCGGTCTTCGGAAGTATTTTTGTGAAGAATGCAAAAGGCAACACTTTGATTTTCATTAAAAAATTCATTGCAAAGTTTCTTGCTTCGGTTTTATACACTAATCCTTTTGTTAAGAAAACTGTTATCAGAAATCCGAATGAAGACTTTAGCAAACCTTCTATTATTATTGCTAATCACACATCGTTTCTTGACACATTGGCAATGGCAATGACGACTCACAAAATCGTTTACCTTGTTAATGATTGGGTTTATGAATCTCCAGTTTTCGGAAAATTGGTGAAGGCTTTAGGCTTCTATCCCGTTTCTCAAGGCATCGAAAATGGAATGGATAAACTGAAGGAAAAAGTAAAAAACGGCTATTCTTTGATGGTTTTTCCGGAAGCGAAACGCTCTTTCGACAATGATGTTAAAAGATTTCACAAAGGCGCTTTTTATCTTGCAGAGCAATTTGATTTGGATATTGTTCCTGTTTATATCCACGGGAATTCCGAAGTGCTTCCGAAAGGAGATTTCATCATTTATGACGGCGCTATTACGATAAAAGTTGGCGATAGAATTAGTAAAAATGATTTGAGTTTTGGGAAAAATTATTCTGAAAGAACGAAGAAAATCAACGCATTGTTCAGAGAAAAATTTTCTGAATTGAGAACTGAATTGGAAGATGAAAATTACTTCAGAAAGAAATTATTCTTAAGTTTCCTTTACAAAGAAAATGAAGTTGTAAAGGAAATCAAACGAGATTTTGAAGCGAATAAATCGGTTTATTTTGAACTGGACAAACATATTTCAAAAGAAGCAGTGATTCTACACATTTCAGATGACTTTGGTCAAAAAGATGTTCTTTTAAGTCTTTATCATGCAAGCAGAAAGATTTTCAGCTTTATCAGTAATGAGGAAAAGCGAGAAGTTGCCGAACAGAGTTATATTGTCAAAACAAGAAAAATCAATTATATCAACAACATTTCTGAGGTCAATAAAAACATTGATGTGCTTTTGATTTCTGATGACCACTTCGATCTCTCAAAAATTGCTGATTTTCCGGAAACTGTTATTTTATTAAAAACAAAAGCATTATTGTTTTCTAACAAGAATTATTCTTTAATATTTGACTCAAACACCATAAAAGTTTACAAAAAAAATGAGAATAAGGGCTAAATATCATAGTTTTGTATAAAACCATTTTTTTAATGCCTAAAAAAATTCTTGTCATATACTATTCACAAACCGGACAACTGAAGGATATTGTGAAGAATATAGCTCAGCCTTTTGAGGAAAAAAAAGACGAATATAGTGTCACTTATTACAACATCCAGCTCAAAAAGGATTTCCCTTTTCCGTGGCCAAGTGATGTTTTTTTCAACACATTTCCAGAATCTTATCTGCAAATCCCAAGTGAAATATTACCTCCACCAGAAGATGTTCTGAATCAAAAATTTGATCTCATCCTTTTCGGATATCAGGTTTGGTATTTAACACCTTCTATTCCGATTATTTCGTTTCTGAAAAGCGGTTATGCAGAAAACATCCTGAAAGATACACCAGTCGTTACAATCTCAGGAACCAGGAATATGTGGATGCTTTCTCAGGAAAAACTAAAAGTCTATCTGCGTGATTTAAAGGCTCAACTGGTCGGAAATATTGCATTAGTTGACAGACATGACAACTACACCAGTGTTCTTACAATCCTGCGTTGGCTGACAACCGGACAAAAAGAAAAATCCGGAATTTTACCTGCCGCGGGAATTTCTGACGAAGAAATTGCCGGTTCTGTAAAGTATGGTAAGATTATTGAAGGGCATTTGCGCGAAAATAACTTTAAGGATCTTCAGCCCGATCTGGTCAAAAACGGAGCGGTAGAAATAAGGCCTTTTTTGGTAAGAGTAGAGAAAGTCGGTAACAAAATTTTCACCGTATGGTCCAATCTGATTATCAAGAAAAAAGAAAAGCGTCCTTTGCTGATAAAATTCTTTAAGGTATATTTGATGGCAGCGATCTGGATTATTTCACCCATAGTTTTGGTTCCACATATCCTTATGACACCAATATTGTGGTTTAAAAGAAAAAAACAAAGAGAATATTTACAAGGAATTAATTTAAAATAAAAAATGAGTAACGTTTATATCACCAAATCTTCTACATACCTACCAAACGAACCGATAGCCAATGACGATATGGAAAGCTATCTTGGTTTGGTAAACAACACACCTTCTAAAGCAAGAGCACTGATTTTGAGAAATAATCAAATCAAAACCAGATATTATGCGCTTGACAAAAACGGACAACCCACTCATACCAATGCTCAGATTACCGCGAATGCAATCAATGGGCTTTTTGATGAGAATTTCAAAAAAGAAGATATGGAACTGTTATCTTGCGGAACAACGTCTGCAGACCAAATCCAACCGTCTCATGCATCAATGGTTCACGGTGAGTTGAATATCAATAAATCTGTAGAAATCAATACTTCTATGGGACTTTGCAACTCTGGGATGAATGCGCTTAACTATGGTTTCCTTTCTGTAAAAGCTGGTGTTAAGAACAATGCAGTTTGTGTGGGTTCTGAGAGATTTTCTTCTTGGATGACAGCGGACAAATTTGATCACGAAGCAGAAAACCTGAAACTTTTGGAAGAAAAACCCATCATCGCTTTCAAAAGAGATTTCCTACGATGGATGCTCTCTGATGGCGCTGGCGCATTCTTATTGGAAAACAAACCGAGAGAAAACCAGACGTCTTTAAGAATCGAATGGATCGATTTCTATTCTTACGCTCACGAGATAGAAGCTTGTATGTACTCTGGTTGTGAAAAACAGGAAGATGGAAGTCTAAAATCTTGGGCAGATTATCCGTCTGACGAATGGTTGAAGCAATCAATTTTCGCTTTGAAACAAGACACAAAAATTCTTGATAAATATATTTTAGTTAAAGGCGCAGAAAGTTTGAGAGCATCTTTTGACAAACACGAGTTGGATCCGGAATCTGTAGATCACGTATTGGCCCACATTTCTTCTGGTTATTTCAAAGACGGATTGAAGGAAGAATTTGCCAAAGTAGGTTTGGATTTCCCTTGGGAAAAGTGGTTCTATAATCTTTCTGAAGTTGGAAACATCGGTGCTGGATCCATTTTCATTGCTGTAGAACAATTGATGAATTCTGGTAAATTGAAGAAAGGAGAAAAAATCCTTCTTTGCGTTCCGGAAAGTGGAAGATTTGCCTATTCTTGTGCATTATTGACAGTTTGTTAATGGAAATCAAGTTACCAAACTCTGACAAAGATTTTATAGAAAGTCTGATTCCGCAAAAGTTTCCTTTTGTAATGGTAAGCGGACTTTTGGAATATTCGGAAAATCATTTGATTTCCGAATTTGTCATTAAAGAAGACAATATTTTTGTTAATGAAAACACATTTCAAGCCTCTGGTTTGATTGAACATCAGGCGCAGAGTGTGGCTCTGCATACGGGTTACAAATATTTTCTTTTAGGCAAAGAATCTCCAACAGGTTACATCGGTGCTATCAAATCTTTTGAAGCCGAAAGTTTACCTCAAACTGGAGATGTATTAAAATCCGAAGCGACTATCATTAATGAAATGATGGGCGTAACATTGGTAGAAATCATTACAAAAATCAATGATAAAGTGATTGCAAAATCGCAGATGAAAACCGTTGTGAAATAATTTTAAATGGAACTGAAAGATCAAAGCTTAATCAACATCCACAATTTTCTGCCACATCGCGAACCAATGCTGATGACAGATTACATTTTGGAATTGACGGAAGAAAAAGTCATCACATCATTTAAAATTACCGAAGACAATATTTTTATTTCTGATAATGACTTTGTTGAAGCTGGATTAATAGAAAACTTGGCGCAAACGTGTTCATCGATCCTCGGACAAAGTTTTTTCCAGAATCCGAATATTGAGACAAAAGTAATCGGTTTCATTACGAATATCAAAAAAATAGAGATTTTCGCATTGCCAAAAGTGGATGATATCATCATCTCAAAAGCATCATTAATCTCTCAATTTGAAAACATCTGCAACATTTTTTGCGAAACTTTTCTTAATGATGAAATATTAATCAGAGCTGAAATTAATTTGTTTATTCAGGAAATAAAACAATAACGATGAAAAAACAGGATATTCCCCAAGACGAAAGTAATTTGCAGTCTGCAAATATGACCGAAATGTTATATGTGACGGATGAAAATAACAATTACACCACGGCTCAAAGCATTGGTTGGGAAGCAAAAAAAGCAGCGTTGGACGAATCAATGGAATTGATTTACGAGCGTATAGCAGAAGCTAAACAGAATGTTGCCAATGGAATAGTAAGTCCAATCATCTATTTTATGGAATTGAATAAAATGGATCTACAGGTTCTTGCAGCTTATGTTGACAAATGGCAATGGACGGTCAAAAGGCACACAAAACCCAAAATTTTCAAAAAACTCAGCGATTCTACCCTGAAAAAATATGCCGATGCATTCGGAATTTCGGTAGACGAATTAAAAAACTTCGACGGTAAATAACAATGAAAATCAACTTTGAACATCACCAAACCGCACATTGCGAAAACGGTGTTGCCTCCAATCTATTACTCAACAAAGGGTTAAAACTTAGTGAACCTATGATTTTCGGAATCGGTTCCGGATTGTTTTTCGTGTATTTACCTTTCCTGAAAGTGAATTTTGCGCCGGGATTCAGCTATCGTCCGATGCCGGGAGCGATTTTCAGCAAAGCCGCAAAAAGACTGGGAATCAAAATCAAAAGACAAAAATTCTCCAATCCAAAAGATGCGCAAACTGCTTTAGAAAAAAATCTGGAACAAAATATCCCGACAGGTTTACAGGTTGGCGTTTTCAACCTGACTTATTTTCCTGAAGAATATAAATTCCACTTCAATGCTCATAATCTTGTTGTTTACGGCAAAGAAAACGGAAGATTTTTAATTAGCGACCCTGTAATGGATTTTGCCACTTCCCTTTCCGAAGCCGAACTGGAAAAAGTTCGTTACGCAAAAGGTGCACTTCCACCAAAAGGTCATATGTATTTCCCGACTTACATTCCGGAAGCGGTCAATCTGGAAGAAGCGATTAAAAAAGGAATTAAAGACACCTGCAAAAATATGTTGGCTCCCGTTCCGATTATTGGTGTAAAAGCGATGCGTTGGGTGGCAAAAAGCATCCCGAAATGGGCAGAGAAAAAAGGAACGAAAGTGACCAATCATTATCTCGGACAACTTATCAGAATGCAGGAAGAAATCGGAACCGGCGGTGGCGGATTCAGATTTATTTATGGTGCTTTTTTACAGGAAGCTGCTGTTATTCTTAAAAATGATGAATTGAAAGAATTATCCAAAGAAATTACCGCAATCGGCGACCTTTGGAGAGATTTTGCTGTGGATATTGCGAGAGTTTACAAAAACAGAAATTCGAAAAGTGATATTTATAATCAGCTTTCAAAATCGATGCTTCATATTGCTGATTTAGAAGAAGCTTTTTACAAAAAACTAAAAAAAGCGATTTAACCGTCAGTAGATTAATTTATCTAAATTTGTACTAAAATACAATCACTTATGACAACATTCAGTTTTAAAATAGATTCAAGCGAAAGTAAAAAAATTAAAGCCATTTTAAAAGCTTTAGGTGTTGCTGATTTAAAAATACAGGAAGACGAAACTCCTTCGAAGGATTTTGCTGAAAAAGTAAAAAGGGCTAGAAAAGCTTATTCAGAGGGAGATATTGTTGCTGTTAACACAAAAAACGTATGGGAAGGTATCAAATAGTCCGTACAAAAGAAGCGGAAAAAGACCTTTCTAAAATTTTAAAGTCCGGCAATAAATCTGACATTAAGAAAGTAGAAATTTTCTTTAAAGAAATAGAAGAGCATCCAAGAACGGGAAATGGAAATCCGGAACATTTAAAGTATTTTGATGGAGAAATTTGGAGCAGACGAATCAATAAAAAAGACAGATTTGTTTATGAAATTTATGAAGAAGACAAAAATGTAATCGTAGTAAGTTCTTTGGGACATTACAGCGATAATTGATCTCTTCTAAATTAATTCATAAAAAGTCAGAACTACCAAATGTCAAATTTCATCATAGAAATAAAAAATCTTTATAAGAAATATAAAAATGCAGAAGAATTTTCTGTAAACGATATTTCTTTAAATATATCTAAAAACGAAATCTACGGAATTCTTGGTCCAAACGGAGCTGGAAAAACGACTTTGATTTCGATGCTTTCAGGTTTAATCAAACCAACTTCGGGAAGTTTTACCATCAACGGACTTTCGCCTCAGAAAAATAGTACCAAACTGAAACAGATTATTGGCGTTGTTCCGCAGGAATATGCACTATATCCGACTTTGACAGCCAAAGAAAACCTGATGTTTTTCGGAAGTCTGTATGGTTTAAACCACAAAAAATTGAGAGACACCATTGATGAATCTTTAGAATTAATGGGTTTGTCAAAATTTGCGGATAAAAAAGTTGATCAGTTTTCGGGAGGAATGAAACGCCGTTGTAACCTGATTGCCGGAACGCTTCATAACCCGAAAGTATTGTTTCTGGACGAACCGACTGTTGGCGTTGATGTTCAGTCCAAAAAAGCGATTATCGATTATCTTTTGGATTTAAATAGAAAAGGAACCTGCATTATTTACACGTCGCACCATTTGTCGGAAGCGGAAGAATTTTGCACCCAAATAGCGATTATCGACCACGGAAAAATCCACGCCACCGGAACGCCTGAAGAATTGGTAAAAAGAGTGGCCAATGCAGAAAACCTGGAAGACGTTTTCATATCATTAACCGGAAAAGAACTGAGAGATGTTGTATAAACTGTGGAGGAGTTTTTTTAAGGAAATCCTTTTACTGAAGCGGGATATCGGAGGAATTGTCATTATATTTTTAATGCCTTTGCTACTGATTATTACTATTACCTTGATTCAGGATTCGACGTTCAAAAACCTGGAAGGTTCAAAAATTCCGGTTATCTTCATCGACAACGACCATTCTGAAATTTCAAAAAGAATAGAATCCGAACTGAAAGCCAGCAAAAGTTTTCAGCTTTTGACGGATTACAACGAAAATTCGGCTAAGGAAGCGGTTTTTTCCGGCGATTATCAGATGGCGATTGTGATTCCTCAGAATCTTACGAAAGATATCAATTCAAATATCGATTCAAAAGTTCAGACAATCGTCAGTTCTTTTGGTTTAGAATCGGATTCAACCGCAACAAAAGTTGTAGCCTCCAAAGCAAAAGATATTCATCTGTATTTTGACCCTGCAACCAATGCCGGATTCAAAAATTCGGTGATGAATGCCATCAACAAAATGGTTTTCGAGATCGAGAATAAAAAAATCTACAAAGCATTCCAAGACCAACTTGGTACAACGGAAGATTTGGATAACAAGAGTTTGATTACTTTTAAAGAAATTGTTCCCAAATCTGCTTTGGAAGCCAAACCAAACTCAGTGCAACACAATGTTCCAGCTTGGGCGTTGTTTGCAATTTTCTTCATTGTGGTTCCTTTGTCGATTAATTTAGTTAAAGAAAAAAGTCAGGGAACGAGCGTGAGAGTTCGCGTGAGTCCGACTCCGTATTACATTCATATTTTAGGAAAAACATTTACGTATCTGATTATTTGCGTCATCCAGTTTTTACTGATGGTTGCCGTCGGAATATGGCTTTTCCCGTATATGGATTTACCACAATTTGATGTGACAGGGAAAATGTTCAATCTTATCATCGTCACTTTGTTTGCTGGATTAGCCGCAATCGGATTTGGAGTTTTATTGGGAACAATTGCTGATACTCAGGAACAATCTGCTCCGTTTGGTGCAACTTCGGTCGTGGTTTTGGCTGCAGTCGGCGGAATTTGGGTTCCGGTATTTTTAATGCCTGAGTTTATGCAGAAAATTGCCGCATTTTCTCCTATGAATTGGGGCTTGAATGCGTATTACGATATCATTTTAAGAAACAGCGGAATCGGTGAAATTGCCAAAGAATTGATTTTCTTATTTTTATTTTATGTAGCAATGGTTGCCATTGCTTTATTTTACGAAAGAAAACAGAATGCTGTTTAACCACAAGGAACAATAAGATTTTTCACAAAGAGCACAAATAAATAAGTTTCTAAAGAATATACATAATTTTTGTGTCCCTTGTGAAATCCTTTGTGCACCTTGTGGTAAAAATGAACAGTTAAATTTAAACTTTAAAAACACAAATGAATATGAATGAAAATGAGATTTCAAAAGTTATATTTGATGCCGGATTAAAAGTTCACCGTCAGCTTGGAGCAGGACTTCTGGAAAGCGCATATGAAGAATGTCTGTACTTTGAGTTACAGAAATCCGGATTACTGATAGAGAAACAGAAGCCAATGCCATTAATTTATGACGAAATAAAACTTGATATTGGCTATAGGATTGATTTATTAGTTGAAAGAAAAGTTGTTGTAGAAATAAAATCCGTTGAAACATTAAATGACATCCATATCGCTCAAATTTTAACTTATTTAAAATTAAGCAATTGTAAATTAGGTTTATTGATTAATTTCAACTCAGTTTTATTTAAAAATGGTGTTAAGAGGTTAATTAATGGAACATTATAAATAAAATTTTAGAATAATCATTGTGAACTTTGTGACTCACTTTGTGAACCTTGTAGTTTATTAACCACGAAGAACACAACGGGTTTTCCAGTAAGAACACAAGGAATATAACTAAAAATGAGTTTAAAATAGTGACCTTTGTGATAAACTCTGTGCCCTTTGTGGTAAAAAAAGAAAAAAATGCAGTCTAAAGATTTAACTTGTACCGAAGAAGTACGCGTAAGATTCAATGAAACAGACCCGTTGGGAATTGTTTGGCACGGTCATTATATCGTGTATTTTGAAGACGGAAGGGAAGCTTTCGGAAGACAACACGGTTTGACTTATCTTGACATTCAGAAAGCGGGATTTGTAACACCTATTGTAAAAAGTACCTGCGAACATTTTCTGCCTTTAAAATACGGAGAAACTTTTAAAATTGTAACGACTTTCGTGAATTCAAACTCTGCGAAATTGATTTATAAATACGAGCTTTTTAACGAAGAAAATAAATTGGTCTGTTCAGGAGAAACGATTCAGGTATTCTTAGATTCAGATAATAATTTATGTTTGTATAATCCTGATTTTTTTCAGGCTTGGAAAGATAAAATGGGATTATAGTGAGGAAGGAAATTTATATTACAGATTACAATTGCGTCACACCTTTAGGCTTTGATGTTTCTTCGAATTGGAATGCTCTTTTGGAGGGAAAATCCGGCGTAGCTTTACATAAAATCATAGAAAATCAGGAGCCTTTTTATGCTTCAATGGTTGATTCTGAAAAGTTAAACGAAGAATTCAATAAAAACTTCGACAATCAGAATTTCACACGACTGGAAAAAATGTTTTTGCTGAGTTTAAAACCTTTAGTTGAAAAACATCAGATTTCAGACGAAACGGCTTTTATTTTATCAACCACAAAAGGAAATATCAGTTTATTAAAAAACCAGAAAACTTTACCGGAAGGCGTTTTTCTTTCCAGCTTAGCTCAAAAAATTGCTGACTTCTTCGGATTTAAAATAAAACCGATTGTTGTTTCCAATGCCTGCGTTTCCGGCGTAATGGCGATTGCTGTTGCGAAGAATATGATTGTGGCAGGAAAATATAAAGATGCTTTTGTCATTGCCGGAGACGAAATTTCTGAATTTGTAATTTCTGGTTTCAACTCTTTTCAGGCGATCGGAACCGAAATTTGTAAACCCTACGATAAAAACCGTGACGGGATTAACATCGGTGAAGCAACAGCAGCAGTTTATATCACTTCAGAATTAAATCAAAACGAAAAATTTAGTTTTAAAGTTTTAGGAGATTCAGCAATTAATGATGCGAACCATATTTCGGGGCCATCAAGGACTGGTGACGGATTATTTGCAAGCATTAAAAATGCAATAACAGAAGCCAAAGTTCCCGTAGGAAAAATAGATTTTATTTCCGCACACGGAACGGCAACAATATATAACGACGAAATGGAAGCCATCGCTTTCAACAGAATGGAATTGCAGAATGTCCCTTTGAACAGTATGAAAGGTTATTACGGACACTGTTTGGGTGCTTCGGGATTATTGGAAAACATCATTTCTATGGAATCTGCTTTGAACAATACTTTAATTCCGTCTAAAAACTTTGAAGAAACGGGAACTTCCCAACCTTTGAATATTATTAAAGAAAATCAACCTGCGGAAATCAAATATATTTTAAAAACAGCATCAGGTTTTGGCGGGTGTAATGCAGCAATTGTTTTGGAAAAATGCTAAAATGAAGACGATGAAGAAAACAGACATCTGCACCATAGAACATTCAAAAATCGTTCTTAACAACGACATTATTTTTGAAACCCCCACTGAAAACTTTTCAGACTTTGCTAAAGAAGCTTACAAAAATTTAGAATTAAATTATCCTAAATTTCATAAAATGGATAACTTAAGCAAACTCGCTTTTCTTGCTTCTGAAATGATTTTGAAAGACGAAGACCACAGCAGAACAGCTTTGGTTTTTGCCAACAGATCATCAAGTTTGGACACTGATTTTAAATATCAGGAAAGCATTAATTCTCAGGAAAATTATTTTCCGAGTCCCGCGGTTTTTGTCTATACTTTACCGAATATTTGTGTAGGTGAAATCAGCATCAAACACAAACTGCAGACAGAGAATGCTTTTTTTGTGTTGGACGAATTTGATGAAGAATTTTTAAACAATTACTCGGAACAGATTTTGCAGTCTGGGAAAGCCGAAAAAGTATTGTGCGGATGGGTAGAGCTCTATCAGGAAAGTTATAATGCTTTCGTATATTTGCTAAACAAGTAAAAATTAAACTATAATATAAAGTGTATCGGACAAGAATTTATACACTGACAAATAAAAAATTATGAGCGACTTAAAATTAGAATTAAAAAACAAAATCGTAGATGTTCTTAACCTGGAAGATGTTGCTGTAGAAGACATCAAAGACAACGATCCGCTTTTCGGGGGTGGTCTTGGATTGGATTCTATCGACGCTTTGGAATTAATCGTTCTTCTTGAAAAGGAATACGGAATCAAATTATCTGACCCGAAAAAAGGGAAAGAAATCTTCCAATCTATTGAAGTAATGGCGAAATTCATTGAAGAAAATCGTACAAAATAATTTAATATACCAATGCATCAATTTAGCAGTCTAGCAATTGGTAAACTGTTATATCGATACAATGTTACATTTTGTAGAAGATGGGTCAAAAAATTGCCATAACAGGAATGGGCATCATCTCCGCGATTGGAAACAATGTGGAGGAAAATTTGAGGTCGCTGACAAATGGAAAACACGGAATTTCAGACATTAGTCTGTTTGAAACGCGCCATTCCGGAAAAATAAAAACCGGCGAAATCAAATTATCTAATGAAGAATTGGTGCAAAAACTTCAGTTAAATGAAGATAATAATGCGACAAGAACATCTTTATTAGGAATGATTGCCGCCAAAGAAGCTGTAGAAAGTGCCGGAATTTCCGACATTAATGAGTATAAAACTGGATTCATTTCTTCAACAAGCGTTGCAGGAATGGATGTTACCGAAAAATATTTCTACTCTTACGAAGACTTTCCTGAAAAGCAAAAATATATTGACGCACACGATGCCGGAAATTCATCTTTGCTGATTGCGGATTATCTGGGTTTGAAAGGTATGGTTTCGACCATCAGTACAGCTTGTTCATCTGCAGCCAATGCTATTATGATGGGCGCAAAATTGATTAAAAGCGGCATTTTGGATCGCGTAATTGTTGGCGGAACAGATTCTCTTTCAAAATTTACTTTAAATGGTTTCAACACATTGATGATTCTGACGGATTCCTACAACACGCCTTTTGACAACAATAGAAAAGGTCTGAATCTCGGTGAAGCAGCAGCTTTCATCGTTTTGGAATCTGATGAAATTGTGAAAAAAGAAAACAAAAAAGTTCTGGGCTATCTTTCTGGATACGGAAATGCCAACGATGCACATCATCAAACGGCTTCTTCGGAAAACGGACAAGGTGCTTTTTTGGCGATGGGAAAAGCATTGAAAATTTCTGGCTTAGATAAAGAAAACATCGATTACATCAACGTCCACGGAACTGCAACTCCGAATAATGATTTGTCAGAAGGTATTGCAATGATCCGAATTTTTGGAGAAAATAAAGTTCCGGAATTCAGTTCTACTAAAGCTTTTACAGGTCATACTTTGGCTGCAGCGGCGGGAATTGAAGCGGTTTATTCGTTATTGGCCATTCAAAACAATCTTATTTTTCCGAATCTGAATTTTAAAAATAAAATGGAAGAATTTGATTTAACGCCTGTGACTGAGCTCAAAGAGAAAAATATTAACCACGTTCTTTCCAATTCGTTTGGCTTTGGAGGAAATTGTTCAACCTTAATTTTTTCAAAATCGTGAGCGCAGTTTACATCAACAGTGTAGCCTGCATCTCGGTTCAGGACACTTTAAACGAAAATTTTTTCCAAAACCTTAAGCCTGAAAATTCATCTCAGGTTTTAAAAGCGATCGAACCCAATTACAAAGAATTCATTCCACCCGCAGCAAGTAGAAGAATGTCTAAAACTGTAAAAATGAGTTCTGTGGCTTCACAATATGCTTTGAAAGAAGCCGGAATTGAAAATCCTGATGCGATCATTGTTGGAACCGGAATGGGCTGTTCTCAGGATTCTGAAAAATTTCTGAAAAATGTGATTGAAAATAATGAAGAGTTTTTGACGCCGACCTATTTTATTCAATCTACTCATAATACGGTTTCTGGGCAGATTGCCTTAGGTTTGCAGTGTCACGCGTACAATTTCACTTATGTGAATACGTCTTCGTCTTTGGAATTTTCGATGTTAGATGCGAAGCTTCAAATCAATGATGGCGAAGCAGAAAATGTCTTGGTTGGTTCTACAGACGAACAAACCGAACGAACGATGAAATTGTACAAACTCAACAATACCATTAAAAAAGAAGACAATCTTCCGGCTGCTTATCTGAATTCGACATCAGAAGGCGTGATTTGGGGTGAAGGAGCTAGCTTTTTTGTATTAGGAAAGGATAAAACTGACACTTCCTATGCTCAGCTGACGGATATTAAAATCTGTAATAAATTAGAATTAACAGAAACCCGACAATTCATTGGAGATTTTTTAGTTAAAAATAATTTGAAAAATGATGAAATTGATACTGTGATTTTAGGTTTCAGTGGAGATTCTGAATCTGATCGTTATTACAAAAATGCTTCTGAATTATTCCAAAATTCATCACAACTATACTACAAACATTTGAGCGGAGAATTCAATACAGCAAGTGGATTTTCAACATTTATGGCTTGCCATATTCTTAAAAATCAAGAGATTCCGGAAGTGATGATGATTAATTCTGTGAAGAAGAAAGAACTGAAAAATATTTTGCTTTATAATCATCTTGGTGGGAACGACCATAGTCTGGTTTTGCTGAAGAAAGCTTAAACAATGCTTAGATGAAACATTATTCATTCATCCTACTTTATCTTTTTTGGAACATCTTCGTTTATGTTTTCAATGGAAGTATTTGGATGTACGTTTTCTGTTTCATTCTCTTTTCAGCAACGGTTGTTTGGGGTTCTTTTGATATTCAATTAAAATATTTTATTAATTCTATCACTCAAAAAAAAACAAAAATCAAGGAGGTTGCACTGACTTTTGACGATGGACCAACAGAATTTACTCCGAAATTTTTAGATATATTAAAAGAAAATAACATCAAAGCAACGTTTTTCTGCATCGGAAAACAGATTGAAAAATTTCCGGAAACATTTCAAAGAATCATTGCGGAAGGTCATATAATAGGAAATCACACTTATTCCCATTCCAATAACACTGGATTTTTATCGAGTCCAAAAATGATTGAGGAAATTGAAAAATGTGATGAAGTAATTTTCAGAATTGGAAATATTAAAACCAATTTGTACCGACCACCATTTGGAGTCACCAATCCGAATATTGCAAAAGCCATCAGCAAAACTCAGAAAAAAAGTATCGGCTGGAATGTCCGTTCGCTTGATACTGTGATTGATAATGAGAAAAAAATTTATCACAGAATTACTAAGAATCTGAAACCAGGAAGTATCATTCTTCTCCACGACACATCTGAGAAAACCTACCTCGTTTTGGTCGAATTATTGCTATTTTTGAAACGTGAAAATTATTCAACTTTTCGGTTGATTCAATGATTAATTCTACAAATAATGATTAAGAATATAGCTTTAGGCACATTTTTATTAATTTCAGGTTTCTTTTTTGGGCAAAATACAACAATGTCCGCAGCAGAATCAAAAGCGTTCGTTTCCAAAATTTCTTCTGAAACCAGAAATATAAAGACATTACAAAGTGATTTTACTCAAACTAAAAAGATGGATTTTTTGGACAAAAGTATCGTGACTTACGGTAAAATGTCTCTGAAATCTCCGAACACTTTAAGCTGGAAATACACAAAACCTTATCAATATAGCATTATTTTCAAGGATAACAAAATCTTCATCAACGACCAAGGAAAAAAAACTTCGGTTGATGCCAAGAGCAAAACCTTTGAAAAAATCAACAAGCTGATTGTTGGAAGTTCAAACGGACAGATGTTCAGTGATCCGGAATTTTCTGTAACTTATTTCAAAAATACGAATTACAATATTGCCAAATTCACCCCGAAATCTGCTCAGTTATTAAAATACATCAAACAAATTGAACTACAGTTTCCAAAAGATGAATCCACAGTTTCGCAAGTGAATATGACAGAAGCTTCCGGTGACACAACCAACATTGTTTTCAAAAACACCAAAATCAATGCGCCGATTTCTGCTTCAGAGTTTTCTTTATAGTCTGATTTTTTTATGGTTTGTTTCGTGCAAAACCTACAAGCTGACAGACATAAAATCTGTTCAAAATTCTGAAACAACGGTTGAAAATCTCTATTTTTCGTCGAACGAAGATTATGTTTATAAATGCCAGATGGATATTTATAATAATCACGTCAGCGGAATTTTAATTATTAAAAAGATCAGCCAAACAACACATCGCGTCGTAATGACGTCGGATTTTGGTAATAAACTGATTGATTTTGAGATTGCTGATCAAGATTTTAAACTAATTTACGTTCTTCCTGATCTGGATAAAAAATTGGTGATTAATTTCCTTAAAAATAATTTTCAAAGATTATTGAAAAGAGAATATCCTGTAACAGAAAGTTTTGAAGACGACAATTCTAAAATTTATCTCTCCAAAGTTGACAATCAATCTTTTTATTTGTTCTATAACAAGAATAATTCTCTATTGAAAAAAGTGGTTTATACGAAGAACAATAAGGAAAAAATCGATTTTACTTTTGATGCGAAAAAACATATCTTCGCAGATAGTATTGATTTGCAACACAAAGATTTCAATATCAACATCAAACTATTTCAAATCACGGATACCGAATAATTATGCAGAGCATTCTTAATGATTTTTACGCTGTTACCTCTCACGAAAAAACTGAAAAAGGTTTTACAGCTAATATTACGTTAAACAAAGACCATCAAATTTTCAATGGACATTTCCCTGGAAATCCGGTAACTCCAGGTGTTTGTATGATGCAGATTGTGAAAGATTTAACGGAAGAATTTACCAATTCTAAACTGTTCCTAAAATCGGCTTCTAATGTTAAGTTTATGGCCATCATTAATCCATTTGAAACGCCGGATTTGGTTTTAGAATTAGACATCAACGAGAACGAAGACGAAATAAAAGTTAAAAACACCACTACTTTTGGCGAAACTATTGCATTGAAATTATCAGTTACCTATAAAAAAATATAGTTATGAAACTGATGTTATCTCTATTTGCAGCTTTTGTTATGTTGTTTCAATCTTCTGATTTGGAAACTTTGAGAGACAGTTACGCAGTTGCCAATCAATCCAAAGAAAATGCTAAAAACTTCATAGAAATTGCTGACAAAAAAACATCTTCTGACCCTGTAATCTCAGGCTACAAAGCAGCAGCCAAAGTTTTAGAAGCTAAAGTGACGACCGATGGAAAAAGAAAAGCGCTTGTAAAATCTGGAGCAACCACTCTGGAAAGCTTAATAAAAAGTAATCCGAACAATACGGAATTAAGATTAATAAGACTAAGTGTTCAGGAAAATGTTCCGAAAATTGTGGGCTATTATAAGAATCTAAAAGAAGATAAAGAATTCGTCCTCAGCAATTACAGCAAACAAAATTCTGCACTGAAAAGCTATATCAAAAAATTTGCTGCCCAATCCAAAACAATGACCACAGCAGAAAAAGCGACTTTAAAATAAAACAATGACCATCTCCGAAGTACAAAATGCAATTTCTGAAAAGAAAATATGCGTTTTAATACCGACTTACAATAACGAAAAAACTCTAATAAGAGTGATCGAAGGTGTTTTGGATTACACCGAAAATATTATTGTAATTAATGATGGTTCGACAGATTCTACTTCGGAAATCCTTAAAAATTATCATCAAATCACAGTCGTTTCTTTACCCGAAAACAAAGGGAAAGGAAACGGTTTGAAAATCGGTTTCAGAAAAGCTCAGGAATTGGGTTATCATTATGCGATAACCATTGATTCTGATGGGCAGCATTATCCGGATGATATTCCTGTTTTCGTAGAAGCTTTGCTTATTGAAAAAGAAGATGTTCTGCTGATTGGAAACCGAAATATGTCACAAGACGGAATTCCCAGAAAAAGTAGTTTCGGCAACAATTTTTCCAACTTTTGGTTTTGGTTTGAGACAGGAATTAAGTTACAAGATACACAATCCGGCTACCGCCTTTATCCTTTAAAAAAGATTCCGAAAAAATATTTCACGCCTAAATTTGAGTTTGAAATTGAAATCATCGTGAGAACAGCCTGGAAGCATGTTCCTGTAAAGAATGTTCCTGTCAAAGTACTTTATGATCCTGCGGAAAGAGTCTCGCATTTCCGACCGTTTCGGGACTTTACAAGAATCAGTATTCTGAATACTATTTTGGTTTTCATTACCATTTTCTACATTATTCCGAGAAATTTTTTCAGGAATTTCAAAAAAAAAAGTCTTAGAAAATTCATAAAAGAAGATGTTCTGGAAAGCGACGGCAGCAACCGAATCAAAGCGTTTTCCATTGCGCTTGGAACCTTCATTGGTTTATCTCCGTTTTGGGGATTTCAGACGTTGATTGTCATTTCTTTAGCAGTCGTTTTTAAACTGAATAAAGTATTGGCTTTTGTATTTTCAAATGTTAGTTTGCCACCTTTCATTCCGTTTATTATTGCAGCTTCTTTGTTTATCGGAGCGCCGTTTGTGAGTGGAGAAAGCGATTTTCTGAATCACGATTTAAATTTCGAATTGGTAAAAAACAATCTGCTGCAATATGTGATTGGGAGTTTTATTCTTGCGACTACTGTTGCCACAATTTTCGGATTGGGATTTTATTTTTTCCTGAATAAAGTGAATCCGGACAAACCTTAATTTAATTTCTTTAAGGTTTTCTTCAAGTATTTCTCTACATTTTCTTTATCTGGAACTGTTGTGATTTCCTTTGTCAATGCCATTTCAAATTCAACTTTAGCTTTAGAATATTCTTTTTGTTTGAAATAATATTTTCCGGCTAAATAATATCCCAACCAAAAATCAGGATTCAAAGATTGGTATTCTTTAGTAAAATCTTCACTCAACAAAACATCATCTTTTTCAATTGCTGAAATAATCTCTGATTGCATCAATTTATAAATCTCATAATTTTCAAATTCCTGAGAATCGATAAAAGGGTCTTTTGCGATATTCAGTTCTGACTTGGCAAATTTTCCATTTTGCAAACGTTTATCAGAAAAAATTTCATTCAAATCATAACAAACAAATTCTCCCAGTTGATAAGGATTTGAAGAAACCCAAACCAATTTTTTCTCTGGCGAAAAAATTACAGCGTGATGTGCTAAAAGCTGATTAAGCGCTTTCTCATTTCCATAACCTATTTTCTCTCCTTTAAGACCCGATTTATCTCTTAAAATTGAGGCCATTTTTTCTGGATTGAGCTTTTGATTTTCCTGCAAAAGCTCTTGCAATTTTTCATAGCGGTATTCCGAATGGCTTTCTACAATATGTTTTTGATTTCGTTTATCGTCTTTATAAGCTTCAGATTGAAAATGATTCGTGCAGAAAATTTTATTTGAGTTTTCAACTTTATAAACACCAAAATTATCCGGAGAAACTTCAATAATCACAGCATTTTTATCATTCGCACTTCCGACTAAAATCGATTCAGAAACAAAAACTCTCCGCTTTTTTGCAATCGCGATAGCTTCATCAATATTTCTAGCATATTGAAGAATTTCTCTAGTCACAAGAGAAATCGGTGTTTTTGCCGTCAACGGAATTTTTGATTTTCCTGCATTGATTGTCACTGTAATTCCTTCTTTATTCATTCCGGAGACTACACCAATCATTCCGGGCCAGCTAACTGACATATAAGGAATTCCGTTTTCTGGTTCTACAAATTCGATGAGTTTATTTTTAGCAAATTCGTCGCCCACATAGAAATCGAAGTTCCGTCCAATCAACAGATCGCCATCTTCTGAGTTTTCATTCCAAACGGCAAGAGAAGAGCATCCAACCATCATCAAATCCTGCATCGCGTGGCCGATATCGTGCGCGCCGTGCAGATACATACTTCTCAAGAATTTGGGCGCAATAAAATCATATTTATCCGATGAATATTGAGATAATCCGTACAATTCAGCCTGATAATCATCACGGACATTCAGGTACATTTTCCGATTATACCATTTTAAAAAACCTCGCAATAATTTTTGTTTGAATTTTGAGGGCACAAAACCTTCAACCTTGGAAAAGAAAATCTCTTCCTGTTTCTGCATCAGATCTTGTGTCAATGCACCATTATTGTAACCTAACTGCAAAGGATTTCCTTTGATGTAAAGCTCCCAAAGCTGTTGTTTATTTTTTGTTAAATAATTTTGACTGAAGCTAAAAGTTGAATCATTGATTTTGTTAACCTCCGGAATTTCAAGAGAATATTGTTTAATATCCGGAACGTGACGAACAGACTTGGAAGTTCCACAGGCAGTGAGATTCAGAATTAATAAAAAATATAGTAATGCTTTTTTCATCAATTCTTATTTAGAGCTTGCATCAAACGTTCGTCTAAAACTTCTTTCCCAATAATCTCCGAACAAGTTACAAATGCGCCAATCGTTACGCCCAAAATGCCGTGCATATTAACGGTTTGACCTGTCAATAGAAGATTCGGAATTTTTGTTTTGGCAGAAAAAACGGTTTTCAACGGATTGTGAGAATCTTTTACATAACCGTAGATTCCGCCTTCGTAACAGCCGATATAATCACGATATGATAATGGACTTGAAGTATAAATCTCTTCTACCGAATCTAAAATATAAGGATGCTTTTCAGCCATTTTCTGAATCAGAATTTTAGCTTTTTCACTTTTAAATTCTTCGTATGCTTTACCTCTATCTTCGCTTTCAGCAACGGTATTTTGTGTTTTTTCCCATTCTTTAACCTCATCAAAATTCATATAAGCAAGAGCAGTAAGACTTTCGGCAAAATCTGGATTATGCTTGGATTGTGTGGCGGAAAGCATATACCATTCCGGCCAATTTTCAGTTGATGAAGAACTAGCATTCCAGACTTTTTCTATGGAAGAATAATTATAAAAGTTGCAATTGAAATAAGGTAATGAGTTATCTTTCAATCTGATATAAACCGAAAAACAAGACACAACCGGTTCCAAATCATTAACACGATTGAGATAAGATTTCTTCAACTTGTCTTCTCCAATAAGTTCTACTGTTCTTCGGATATCGATATTAGAAATAAACTGTTTTGCGAAGAATCGTTTCCCACATTTGGTTTCAACAGCTTTCAGATGATTTTCGTTATAAATAAATTGGCAAACTTCAGAATGTTTATAAACTTCAGCACCGTGTTTTCTGAGTTCTCTGATTAATAATTTTGTGATCTGACTTCCGCCATTGATGCATTTGAAAGCACTTTCGATGTAAGAATTGACCGTGAGTGCGTGAACATACAAAGGCGTTTTCTCTCCAACTCCTGCATATAGAAAATTAGAACCTGCCAAAACAGCTCTCAACTTTTCGTTTGAAGTGACAGAATCTATAAAATCTTTAGCATTAGTGTAAAGAATTTCGTCACTATACTTTTCTTTTCTGTAAAGGCTGTAACGTGGAAACTGAGCGCAAACTTCCTGAATTCCATCACAATACTTGATGATATTTTCTTTTTCCTCAGGGAAAAATTTGGAAAGTTGCTCCACGAAATTGTCATAACCTTGAGAATGTGGATACTCTAAATCATCATTATCGAAAGTGATTTTATCAAAGCCATTTTCGTCCAGTTTTTTCAGATTCAAACCGCTCATTATTCCGAGGTACGTGAAATATTGATTGAGATTTTGACCTTCTGACAATCCACCCAAATAATGAACACCTGTATCAAAAATAAGCTTGTCTCTGGAAAAAGTTTGCAGATTACCTCCGTATTGATTGTTCTTTTCCAACACGCACACTTTCAGACCTTCTTTCGCCAAAATAAGCGCCGAAACAAGACCTCCTAAACCGCTTCCGATAACCAATATGTCGTATTCTTTTTCCAATTTAGCTTTTTCTGGTTATTAATTTTTAGCGTTGAATCGCGTGCAGCCCGACTTGAGCGGAAATCCTTTTTGTTTTTTTGCTAAAAAATAAAAAGATTGGGAGCGGAAGGCGGATTAAGCTGCCATAAAAATATTGAAAATTAATCAATATCGTCCCAAAAGTCAAAGTAATTGAACCACTGGAGCGGATATTTTTTGAGCATCGTTTCCAGATTTTGAACATATGAATTGAGTAAGCCCTGAGAATCGCGGTTTTTGATGTTCTGAGCCACTCTTGCGTACAAGTGATAATGAAGATTTTTTTCCTTCATCACATAAACATAAACAACGGGAACACCCAGTCTGGATGCAATGAGAAACGGGCCAGCGGGAAATTTGGCGGTTTTACCTAACAATTCTACTTCAAGAAATTTGGAACCTTCGAAATAACGATCGCCCGTGAAACAAATCAATTCGTTGTTTGACAAAGCCTGATTGATGTCGAAAATGTGCGACATATCGTCTTTGACATAGATGAATTTGATATTGCTTTTTTTAATTGCAACGCTATCCAAGTATTCTTTTATGATGGTAACTTCCTGATCTGTAGTAACTAAATTAATCTGCGCATCAAAATCGATATCTGCAAAAAAGTGTTCTGCAATCTCAAAATTACCGATATGTGCGCTGATCAAAACGCCTCCTTTTTTTTCGTTGAGAAGGTTTTTGAGATTTTCTATTCCGTCAAATTCATAAGTAAATCGGTTTCGTAAACCTACTGAAATGGCCGTTTTATCAATCAAAACTTTTCCGAAAACAAAGTAACTTTTGAAAACAGACAGTTTCGACTTCCAGAAACTATAACCTAATCTTTTTGTGAAATAGTAAGAAATGTATTGGTTGCTCTTCTTAAGAAACAAGAAGTAATAAGTTGCTACAAAATACAGTACAAAATATGAACTGCGGACGCCAAGATTCTTGATGCTCCAAACGAAAATCCTGTAACCGAGTATCGTTCCTTTGGATTTACCTTTCCATTTGTTCATATAATGATGTTTACCAATTTATCCGAAATATTGGTATATCGTTGAATTTATTAATTATGCTACTTTTTCAGAAATTTTGGTTTCTATCGTATCATAAAAATCATCGAAAGTAACAACTTTTTTGAAGTCGGCTTCGCCTAATTTCACTCCGAAATTAGACTCAATCACCACAACCATATCGATATAGTCCAGACTGTCTAAGCCCAGTGTTTCCTTAAAATTGGCATCGTTAACGATATCATCGCGATCGACCTCAAACTCATTGACAAGAAAATCATTAACAACCGTAACAATTTTTTCTCTTTCCATAGTGTTTTTAAACAAATTTTTTAACAATTAGTGACGAATTGGTTCCTCCAAAACCAAAAGAATTCGACAAAAATACGTCAATTTTTTGATTTTTTGTTTCTGAGATCAAATTTATCTTTTTTGCGTCATCGTCCGGATTTTCGAGATTGATATTCGGAGCGATAAAATCATTCTGCATCATTAGAATTGAATAAATAATCTCACTTGCACCAGCCATCCAACATTCATGACCTGTCATAGATTTGGTAGAACTTACAGGAATTTCATTACCGAAAATTTCATAAATCGCTTTGGCTTCGTTAGCGTCGCCTAAAGGTGTAGACGTTGCGTGAGCATTGATATAATCAATATCTTTCGCTGATAATCCAGCTTGATTCAGAGATCTTTCCATTGCCAAAGCCGGTCCGTCCACATTAGGTGTAGAGATATGTCCGCCATTGGATGAGAAACCGTAACCGACAATTTCTGCAATGATGTTTGCGCCTCGTCTTTGCGCAGATTCCAGACTTTCTACAATCAAAGTTGCTGCACCGCCACTCGGAATCAGTCCATCTCTTCCGGAATCAAATGGCCTTGAGGCTTTTGCAGGTTCGTCTTCTCTTACCGAAAAAACGCCTAATCCGTCAAAACTTGCCATTGAATATTTGTTGGTTTCCTGTGCGCCTCCACAAACCACAACATCTTGCATTCCATTCTTAATCAACAGATAAGCTAACCCTAAAGAATGGGATCCACTGGCACAAGCTGCGCTAATGGTCAGGTTAATTCCCCTTAATTTAAAAATTGTGGAAAGGTTCATTGTGACGGTGGAATTCATTGATTTGAAAATCGCACCCGAACCCATCAAAGTTGTATCTTTTTTCTCTCTTACAATATCAGTTGCCTCGATAACTGCCTGAGAAACACTATCATTACCATAAAGAATTCCTACTTCATTAGCATCCAGAAAATCCTGTTCGATACCGGCTTGTTTCAACGCATCGATGGTTGCCAGATAAGCATATTCGCTTTCCTCGCCCATACTGATACGTTGTCTCCTGTTGAGAAGACTTTTGAGATCCGGCTTCGGAACACTTCCTGTCAAACCCGATCTATATCCAAACTCTTTTCTATCCTGATCCAGAACAATTCCGGATTTACCCTCATAGAGTGACTTCTTTACCTCTTCCAAAGAAATCCCAATACAGGAATAAATTCCCATTCCGGTAATCACAACTCTATTTTCCATTTTTTCAAATTTAACAATGTATCAGCCTAACAATGTAACAATTTTAAATATTGGTAAATTATACATCGTTATATTGCTACATTAAATTTAAGAATAGATTCCTCCGTTAATATTAATCACTTCGCCGGTAATGTAAGATGATTTTTTTGATGCTAAGAATGCTACCAAATCTGCCACCTCTTCTGCTTCTCCAAACCGGTTTGCCGGAATCATTACTTTCAATTCATTCTCATCAAAATCCTGGGTCATATCGGTTTTGATAAAACCTGGCGCCACTGCATTAACTGTAATATTCCTCTTAGCAATCTCTTGAGCCAAAGCTTTCGTCGCACCAATTACCGCTGCTTTTGCTGCCGAATAATTGGTTTGCCCTGCTGTTCCCTTCACTCCGGAAACAGAAACCATATTGATGATTCTGCCATATTTGTTACGCAACAATTTCTGAATAAAGAAATTAGTCACATTGAAAAAACCATTTAAACTGGTGTTGACAACATTGTTCCAATCCTCGTGTTTCATCCACATAAACAACCCGTCTCTTGTGATCCCTGCATTATTGACAATAACTTCAACTACAGAGTCCGGATTTTTTTCCTGCCAATTTCCAAGAACCGATTGTACTTCTTCAGCATTTCCTACATCAAATTTAAGAATTTCCCCAGTAGAACCCAATTCTTTAACGCTTTGTAAAGTTTCCTCTGCAGCAGACTTATTGGAAGTATAATTAATCAAAATATGATAGTTCTTTTCTTCTGCAAGTTTCAAGCAGATCGCTCTACCAATTCCTCTGGAACCTCCAGTTACGATTGCACATTTCATAATCCTCTTCTATTAATTTGATTATTGATGTAACGCTTCGGTTTTCATCAGATATTCTTTTACTTTTTGCAAATATGGATACATCACCATATCATCAGAAAAAGCCGGAATTATTTTTCTAATCTCGTCATACAATTCTTTTGTTGAAGATGAAATCCTGTCTTGAAAACCAAGATATTCAATGGCTTGAACAATGGTAATTAACTCAATTGATAATACTTCGAAAGCATTTTCTATCACTTTTCTACAGATTACTGCCGCATTGGTTCCCATACTTACAACATCCTGATTATCATTATTGTTAGGAATACTATGAACGTACATTGGATTCGACAACATCTGGCTTTCCGCCGTTGTAGAAGTTGCCGTGAACTGAACACCTTGCATACCGAAGTTGAAACCTAATTTCCCCAAATTTACAAATGGAGGAAAGATTTCATTGATTTTAGAATTCAAAAGATAGTTCAATTGTCTTTCTGCTAACATTGTCAGTTTTGTAACAACAATTTTCAGCTTGTCCATTTCCAAGGAAATATAATCCCCGTGGAAATTACCGCCGTGATAAACGTGTTGATCATCAACATTGATAATCGGATTATCATTAGCAGAATTGATCTCGTTTTCAAGTACATTTTCTGTATATTGCAACGTGTCCAGAACCGGTCCCAAGATCTGAGGAACACATCTTAACGAATAATATTCCTGAACTTTTTCTTTGAAAACTTTATTCTGCTCCTCAAAGCTCGTATATAAGTGGTCTTCTCTTTTTCTAATTAACTTACTATCAGATAAATAATCTCGCATTTTCTCAGCAACCTTTTGTTGTCCGAGATGCTTTTTAGTTGCATTCAAAGATTCTGAAAAATGGTCATCGTAAGCCTGAACCAATTCATTGATTGCGCAAGATAATTTAATAGAGATATCAGTTAGTTGATTGGCTTTATATGCATTTACGATCCCGATTCCTGACATCACAGAAGTTCCGTTCATCAAGGCCAAACCCTCACGGATCTCGACTTTTATTGGTTCTAATCCTAATTCTGCAAAAACATCTTTTGTTGATCTTCTTTCGTTGTTATAAAAAACTTCACCTTCGCCAATAAGAACCAAAGCCAAGTGTGCCAACTGAACCAAATCACCACTTGCACCAACACCGCCGTGCTCGAAAATCAAGGGTGTAATATCTCTGTTAATTAATTCTTTAAGCAAATTCACAACGGAATCGTGAACGCCAGAATGTCCTAATGACAAAACATTCAGTCTTGCCAACATACAAGCCTTAACTTCATCCGCTGGCAAAGTATTTCCGATACCCGAAGAATGGCTTCTTATCAAATTATACTGGAGCTGATGTGTATCGCTATCGTTGATTTTGAACTGTGCCATTGGCCCAAAACCAGTATTGACACCATAAATGACTTTGTTCTTTGAAAACTCTTTTAGAAATTGGAAACTGGCATTAACTCTTTGCAAAAGTGAATCATCCAACTCAACATTTTCATTTTCAATAATCACCCTTTGGAAATCCCGAATGCTTAAATGGTTGCTAATTTTCATTAATTATAGGAATAAAAGACAAATTTGGAATATAATTAAATATTTGTCATTAATTTTGCGCAAAGATAAAAGTTTTATTAAACAAATGAGTAAAGAATTTGTTGATGTTCTCGTAATTGGCGCAGGACCTTCGGGTTGTGTTTCCTCTGCATATCTGAAAAATAATAACATCAACGTCAAAGTTGTTGAAAAAACAAAATTCCCAAGACTGGTTGTTGGCGAGAGTTTGATTCCCCGCGTGATGGATCATTTTGAAGAAGCTGGATTGTTTCCGGCATTGGACAAAATGGGATTTGAGAAGAAATTGGGCGCTCGTTTTATGCGAGGTGATGAAGTTTGTATTTTCGATTTCAGCAACAAGTTTGGAGAAGGCTGGGACTGGACCTGGCAGGTTCCGAGAGCCGATTTTGACAATACCTTAGCTCAGGAAGTTATTAAAAAAGGAATCGATCTTGAATTCGAAACCGAAGTTGTTGGGATTGAGTTTAACGGAACTGATTCTATTACAACAGTCAAGAATAAAGACGGCGAAACCAAGGAAATCCACGCTAAATTTGTTATTGATTCCAGTGGTTATGGACGGGTTTTACCGAGACTTTTAGATTTAGAAAAACCTTCAAAGCTGTCTCCACACTCAGCGATTTTTTCTCACGTTAACGATATTAATAGAGAAGAAGGTGTTGAAGGCACTTTGATTTCTTTTGACATTATTGAAACTGAAGTCTGGCTTTGGGTCATTCCTTTTTCCAATGGCAATACAAGTTTGGGAATTGTTGGACCAACCGAATACATTGAAAATTTAATCGAAAACGGAGACATAGCAGCTGCATTAAGAAAAGCAATTTCTCTTTCTGACTATTATGTGAAGCGCTTTGGTGATGTAGAATTTCTATTTGAGCCGAGACATTTGAAAGATTATTCTTGTTCGGTAAAAAGTTTATTCGGAGACGGATTTGCTTTAACTGGAAATGCTTCAGAATTCCTGGATCCGGTTTTCTCATCCGGAATGGCTTTCGCAACAGAATCCGGAATGCTGGCTGCAAAATTAGCTTTAAGACAACTAAACGGCGAAACGATTGACTGGCAAAAAGAATATTCGGATTATATTCTATACGGCGTGAATGTTTTCACAACCTACGTGAAGGAATGGTACACAGGAAATCTTCAGGAATTATTTTTTCATCAACCCGAAAATCCTGATGTGAAAAGGAAAATCTGTGCAGTTCTCGCAGGTTATGTCTGGAACAAAAAGAATCCATTTGTGAGATTACACGATTCTGCAGTGATTAATCTTGCGAATTACATCAAAGTAGAAAAGCTCGAACAGCAATAGAAAAAGACCGCGATTGGCGGTCTTTTGTTTTATTTAGTTCCTTTATTAATTTCTCTCAAAAGTAATCTTCCTAATTTTTCATAGGCTGCCGAAATCCTGTCATACTCCATAACATCACCACTCATTCCTGCAGGTAATTTCCCAACCACTTCATCAGCACTTATGTAAAGCAAAGCAACTGTTGGATTAGCAGTTTCAACAAACTTGATATCAGCAGACAAAATAGCCGGCTGCATCACAAATCCGCCGTGCCATCCCGGAGATATCCACTTTGCATCTACGACAAGTGTATATTTCGCTTCAATGTCTTTTTTAAACTCAACTTTTTTAGAACCCTTTAAAGCTTTTAAAAAATCATCCAGATAAACTGATTTATATCTTTCCCATTCGCCACTCCACTTCTTCCAGCCATCATTGCCTCTTTTCGGATTCGCCAGCAAGTCCTGCTTTCTCTTCTCAAGATATTGAGCCTCTGTTAGTTTTTCTTTCAGAATCAAAACATTATCAAACTTAAGTTCAACATCTACTTGCGTTTGATCCTTTAGAAAGTCAAAATTTCCCGATTCAATTTTTAGCTTTTGCGAAAATACAGTTGTTGTAACTGCTACGAATAGAATTAATAAGAGTTTTTTCATAGTTTTTTATTAAGTATAATTTTTATGGTCGTAAATCTATAAAATTAATCGGTTTTCGGCTGTTTGGATTAAAAACATTTTTCGATAACACTTCAAAATCCACAACTTCGATTTTTGGACTTACTCTCAGTTTTGCGCGGAAATGATCTCTGACTTCATTTACAAAACTCTCGTCCTCACTGTCCGTACTTAGTTTGATAATGATTTCGTCCAAACCAATTTCATCCGACTGAATAACGATTTGATAACACAGAATATTACTAAAATCATTCAAAATATCATTCATCGCCGGCGGATAAAGCGTCGTTCCTTTGTATTTTATCATTTGTTGTTTTCTTCCGATAACAGGACTTAATCGCATTGTATTTCGTCCGCATTTACAAGGTTCGTAATGCGCTTTTACCAGATCTCCGGTTTTAAATCTCAATAATGGAAGCGCTTCAACCCCCAAAGTTGTAATCGTTAATTCACCGCTTTCTCCTTCTTTTACAGGATTTTCGTCTTCATCGAGGATTTCTGTAATAATCAATTCAGGATGATGATGTCCGCCAACTTGGAATTCACATTCCGTGAAAGCCGTACTCATTTCCGTAGAAGCATAAGTTGAAAATAGTTGAATGTTCCATCTTTCCTTTATTTTTCGAGACAAAATATTATCTGTGAAATCTTGATTTTTAAGTCCTTCTCCAATACAAATCGCACCATAAACACTGGAATTTTTGTAATCTAATCCGTGTTTTTCAGCATAATCTATCATTTTCAAAAGAAAAGATGGAACGGTTATCAAATATTTTGGCTTGTATCTGAAAATCGAATCCCATTGCAATTCCGGAATTCCGGGTCCCATTCTCACGACACTTGCGCCCATTTTTCTGAGTCCTAGAAAATAAGCCAAACCGGCCATAAATCTTTTATCAATGGTCGTAATCATTTGCACAACATCACCTTTTTGAATTCCTGCACAAGCAAAGGAAATTGCTTCATTATAAGCTAATCTCTCCAAATCTTTATCCGAAAGTCCGAAAGTTACAGGATCACCCAAAGTTCCCGAGGTCGTACTATAATCAACAATCTCGCTTTGCGGAACACAGAAAAAATCATCATTATTTTGTTGAATATCATTTTTAGAAGTCGTAGGGATTTTTTGTAAATCTTCTAAAAAGTTAATACGACTGATATCAATATTGTTCTCTTTAAAAAGTTTCTGATAATAGGGCGAATGATTTTCCAGATAAACCAAAAGTTCTCTCAATTTGCCTTCCTGAAAGCTTTTGATTGAATCTGAATCTGATTTTTCAATAATTGGGTATAGTTCCAAGGATGATTATTTTAATTTAAAAGTTATTAAACATAAAAAAGTTAAGTGTCATTTTTCTCGCTGATTTCGCAAATTATGCAGATTATTTTCATCTGCTAAATCTTTAAAATCTGCGAGATATTAAATCTGACACACTGAATTCTTTTATGACTTTTGTGGTTTTACTCTTTTGCACAAATTTATAAATTTTATGGTTCTGAATTTGAAGTTTTTAACATTCAAAAACCACTCAAAAGATGTGCTAAAAATCGACAAAAATCACTAAATTCGCAAACTTAATCCACAAGAAACAGATTTGACACATTAAAAATGAGCAAGTTTACCGAATATAAAAATCTTAGCCTTACCGAAACTGCTAAAAACATTGCAGAATTCTGGAAAAATAACGACACTTTCAAAAAATCCGTAGAACTTCGTGAAGGACAACCGGAGTTTGTTTTTTACGAAGGACCGCCTTCTGCCAACGGAATGCCGGGAATTCACCATGTTATGGCAAGAGCGATTAAGGATATTTTTTGCCGTTACCAAACGCAAAACGGGAAACAGGTTTTTCGTAAAGCTGGCTGGGACACGCACGGACTTCCTGTAGAATTGGGCGTTGAAAAAGAATTGGGAATTACTAAAGAGGATATCGGAAAAAAAATCTCGATTGAAGAATACAATGAAGCTTGTAAAAACGCTGTGATGCGTTACACAGATGTCTGGAACGATATGACCGAAAAAATTGGTTATTGGGTCGATATGGAAAATCCATATGTAACTTATAAACCAAAATATATGGAAACCGTTTGGTGGCTTTTGAAGCAGATGTATGACAAAGGTCTCATCTACAAAGGTTACACAATCCAGCCGTATTCTCCGAAAGCTGGAACTGGATTATCTTCTCACGAAGTTAATCAGCCTGGCGCTTACCGTGATGTGACGGACACGACTGTTGTCGCTCAGTTCAAAACTTTGCCGGAAACTCTGCCTTCATTTTTACAAGGTTTTGGTGACGTTCATTTCCTGGCTTGGACAACAACGCCTTGGACTTTGCCTTCAAACACCGCTTTAACTGTCGGACCAAAAATCGATTATGTTTTGGTTAAGACTTTTAATCAATATACATTTGAGCCGATTAATATTGTTTTAGCGAAAGCCTTAACCGGAAAACAATTTGGAAAGAAATATGTTGAAGGAACCGATGAAGATTTTGCAAACTACACTTCAGAAAGCAAAACAATTCCTTATCAGATTTTAACTGAATTCAAAGGTGCTGATCTGGTTGGAATTAAATATGAGCAACTTTTAGATTACGCAAAACCTTACCAAAATCCTGAAAACGCTTTTCGAGTAATTTCTGGAGATTTCGTAACAACGGAAGACGGAACGGGAATTGTTCACACAGCTCCGACTTTTGGTGCGGATGATGCTAAGGTAGCAAAAGAAGCTTCGCCGGAAGTTCCGCCAATGTTGGTTTTGGATGAGAACGGCAACCCGGTTCCTTTGGTGGATCTGCAAGGTCGATTCCTATCTATTGTTAATGATGAAATCTATGGCTTTGCAAATGAATATGTGAAGTCGGAATATCTTAATGATGACGAAAAAACTGCTGAATTTAACATTCAGAAAGAGAAATTAAAATCGATCATCTCGGATTTAAAAGTCTATCTGTCCGTAGATGAGAGAATTGCACTTAAACTTAGAAAAGAAAACAAAGCTTTCAAGGTTGAAAAATATGTTCACAGTTATCCGCACAGTTGGAGAACCGATGAGCCATTGTTGTACTACCCATTGGATTCCTGGTTCATCAAGGTAACGGATGTAAAAGACAGAATGTTCGATTTGAATGAAACCATCAACTGGAAACCAAAATCTACTGGTGAAGGCCGTTTCGGAAACTGGCTGAAAAATGCCAACGACTGGAATCTTTCCCGTTCAAGATATTGGGGAATTCCGTTGCCGATTTGGAGAACAGATGATAAAAAAGAAGAGGTTTTAATCGGTTCTGTTGAGGAATTATACAACGAAATCGAAAAATCCATCAAAGCCGGTTTCCAAAAAGAAAATCCTTTCAAAGGTTTTGTGATTGGCGATATGTCGGAAGAAAACTATGCAAAAGTAGACCTTCATAAAAATATCGTTGACGAAATCATTTTGGTTTCAGCTTCCGGAAAACCGATGAAGCGTGAAAGTGATTTGATTGATGTATGGTTCGATTCGGGTTCGATGCCTTATGCGCAATTGCATTATCCTTTCGAAAACAAAGAACAAGTTGACAATAACAAAGCATTTCCTGCAGATTTTATTGCGGAAGGAGTTGACCAGACGCGTGGCTGGTTCTATACTTTGCACGCCATCGCAACTACGGTTTTCGACTCAGTCGCTTATAAAAATGTGGTATCTAACGGTTTGGTTCTGGACAAGAACGGACAGAAAATGTCCAAACGTCTTGGAAATGCTGTTGACCCATTTGAAACGCTTTCAGTTTACGGACCAGATGCGACGCGTTGGTATATGATTTCCAATGCGAATCCTTGGGAAAACCTAAAATTTGATATTGAAGGAATTGATGAAGTTCGTAGAAAATTCTTCGGAACGCTTTATAACACGTATTCTTTCTTTGCGTTGTATGCGAATGTTGACGGATTCAAGTATCTTGAAAGTAACGTAGAAAACCGTCCAGAAATTGATCGTTGGATTTTATCAGAATTAAACTTATTAATCAAAGAAGTAAAATCTTTCTACGAAGATTACGAACCGACCAAAGCTGCAAGAGCAATCAATACGTTTGTTAATGATAACTTGTCCAATTGGTACGTGAGACTATGCAGAAGACGTTTCTGGAAAGGTGATTATTCTGATGACAAAATTTCCGCTTATCAGACTTTATATACTTGTCTTGAAACTGTTGCTAAATTGTCTGCACCAATTGCACCATTCTTTATGGACCAATTGTTCCAGGATTTGAACAAAGTGACAGGCAAAGATTTGGTAAATTCTGTTCACTTGACGGATTTCCCTGTTGCAGATGAAAGTTTGATTGACCAGGATTTGGTGGAGAAGACACATTTGGCTCAGCAAATTACTTCGATGGTTTTTTCATTGAGAAAAAAAGAAAATGTAAAAGTTCGTCAGCCACTTCAAAAAGTGATGATTCCTGTTTTGGACAAAAAGACAGAAGAGCAAATTTTGGCAGTTTCAGAACTCATCAAGCAAGAAGTGAATGTTAAGGAATTACAACTGATTAATGCAGAAGAAGCGTCGCATCTCATTGTAAAACAGATCAAACCAAATTTCAAAACGCTTGGCGCGAGATTAGGAAAAGATATGAAAACGGTTGCTGGTGAGATTTCAAACTTCAGTTCTGAGCAAATTGCTGAACTTGAAAAATCAGGAAAAGTAGAGGTTGCAGGCTACGAAATTACGATAGAAGATGTTGAGATTTCTACGAAAGACATCCCAGGTTGGACGGTTGCAAGTGAAGGAAAAACAACTGTGGCATTAGATTTGGTATTGACGGATGAATTGAAGGCTGAAGGAGTCGCAAGAGAGTTCATCAACAGGGTTCAAAACCTTAGAAAAGACAAAGATTTTGAATTAACGGACAGAATATCAATCCAGTTGGAAGAATCTTGCCCTTACAAAGAAGAATTTATTAACAATGATGCATATATTTCTGCAGAAGTATTGTCGGATAAAATAGAATTTGTAAATTCACTTTCAAATTATGATGAAATAGAGATAGATGAAGAACAATTCAAAGTAAAAATTGAAAAAAAATAATCAATATTTATTTTCTGTTAAGAATTTATTAATTGAAAGTATTACCAGAATTAATTCAAATTTTATCTTTATTCTTGCTGATTTAAAAATGCGTGGCTGCTAAGGAAAGCCAAAAAAAATAAAAATTTGAACAATTAATAACGATGGAAATGGCAGACGAAAAATTACGATATAGTGATGCTGAACTTCAGGAATTTAAAAAACTGATCCAAGATAAAATTTCAAAAGCTGAGAATGACCTTGGCCTTATTAAAGAAAGTTTTATCAATAATCAAAATAACGGTACAGATGACACTTCACCAACCTTCAAAGCGTTTGAAGAAGGTGCAGAAACGCTGAGCAAAGAACAAAATGCTATCTTGGCATCCAGACAGGAAAAATTTGTTCGCGACTTGAAACACGCTTTGATCCGAATAGAGAACAAAACGTATGGTGTTTGCAGAGTAACTGGAAAGCTGATCCCTAAAGAAAGATTAAAAGCAGTCCCTCATGCTACTTTGAGTATCGAAGCTAAGAACATGCAAAGATAAATAGCTAATTATCAAAATATTAAGTCCGAATTTCTAATTCTAAAGATTGGAAATTGGGACTTTTTTCTTATAACAAAATGACTTATTTAATTATTTTACTTTTGTTTGTGGCGATTGGATTTGTATTGATGAAAAACAAATCCGTCAAAAATATCTTCAAAGCTGAAGAGAAATATTACACGATTGATGATGAATACAACGCCAAAAGAAAAGATCGGGAAGACAAAATCGATAAACTCCTTGGCAAAATGGGAAAAAATGGCTTGGCAGATTTGTCTGAAAAAGAACGCAAAAGGCTGGACGAATTGTCTAAGAAATAAGTAATTTGAATTACATTTGCAAAAATTTTTCTTGAAGAAAAATTAATTTAAAAACATTCAGAAATGGAATCAATCATTGTACATCCAAAAAATTCTATGGAGCTGACAGCACTGAAAAGTGTTTTGAAAGATATGGGAATTGAGTTTGAAAAATTTCACACGAAAAATAATTTTCATAATCAGAAAACCATCCAAAAAATCAGCGAAAGAAAAGAAAAAAAAATTACCCGAAACCAAAAACCAAAAGGATTGTAATGAAGAAGATTGTTGCCATTACTCTATTGATACTTTTCATTGATCAATTTTCTAAAATCTACGTTAAAACTCATTTCTATCTTGGAGAAAGCGTGAATGTTCTCGGACTCAACTGGTTCAAGATGACTTTTGTGGAGAATCCTGGAATGGCTTACGGACTGCATTTCGGTGGATTGTGGGGAAAATATGCTCTGATTCTTTTAAGAATCGTTTTAGCTATTGGAATGGTTGTTCTATTTAAAAAATGGCTGAGAGAAGGCGCTTCCAATTATTTGATTATTCCAATGGCAATGATATTTGCCGGTGCAATAGGTAATGTTTTTGATGGCGTTTTCTACGGTGTAATTTTCGACAGCGGAACTTTTTATGATGCAGAATCCGGAAGATGGATTGATTATGGCGGAATTTCTAAACTGACACAATTCGGTCACGGTTATTCGGATTTGATGAAAGGTTGTGTTGTAGATATGCTGCATTTCCCTTTGGTTGATACAACTTGGCCAGAATGGGTTCCTGTTTTTGGAGGCAACAGAATTGAATTCTTCAAATATATTTTCAACGTTGCGGATAGTTCTATTACGCTTGGTGCATTATTTCTTTATATCTTTAGAAAAAAAGCATTCCCGAACGGATTGGATTTTTAAAGAATTCTAAAATTAAAACACAAATGAAAATACTTAAAAACTTAATCAAAATATTCCTGTTATTTATTGTAGCAGGATTTCTTTTTATCTTTTTTGCCAATTATTCCATCAAAAAAGATAGTGATTCTTTTATTTCGTATTCGGTTTCTGACCTTCCGAAGGTGAAAACCGCAATAGTTTTAGGCACCAACAAAAGCCTGAGCAACGGAAATCCCAATCTTTATTTCAAATACCGAATCGATGCTGCCACAGAATTATACAAATCAGGAAAAATAGAATCGATTATCGTAAGCGGAGACAATTCTGTAAAAGGTTATAACGAGCCTGAGCAGATGAAGCTTGACCTTATTGCCAACGGAATTCCGGCTGACAAAATCTATGAGGATTTCGCCGGTTTCAGAACCTTAGATTCTGTTGTGAGAGCCAAAGAGATTTTTGGACAAAGCAAAATTATTTTCATTTCACAAAAATTTCATAATGAACGGGCAGTTTTTTTAGCTCAAAAATTTGGGATAGAAGCTTTCGGATACAATGCAAAAGATGTCAACAAATATGCTGGACTGAAAACCAATCTTCGCGAATATCTTGCAAAGGCAAAGGCTTATTTGGATATTTGGTTTAATGTTGAACCCAAGTTTGGCGGCGAGAAGATTGAAATCAAATAATTTTTGTTATTTTTAGAATCAATATTCTACTTATGACAAGATTCTTACTTTTGGTTTTCAGTGGTATGCTTTTTCTGTTTTCCTGCAAAGGAAATAAGGAGACTGATGACTTTGCCAATTCTGAAGATTATCAAAATCTCCTTTTGGGAATTCCGCAAGCTCAAATAGATTCTATTCGAAAGAGTGAGGAGAAAAAACAAGTGCTTCTGAGAAAACACTCATACGAGTTGGACTCTGTCACGACGATTGATCTGATGCTTCCCATTGGAAATTTTCTGAAAGAATATTCGTTTTCAAGCAACATTAACATCGTGGATCCCAACTCAACTTCGGGAGTAGATGAAGCGGAAAGCCCTATATCAGTTGGTATTCAAAATCCTTTTTCTGACGGTGATTCAGGAGAAGTTTTGTTGATAGGAAAATCTTCTAACCCTAATATTTTTCCAGTTTCCGACATCAAAAAATTCAATGAAACAGAGAAAATTCTGTTTGAAGGTAAAGATGCTTTGATGTTTATTGATGGATTTGGGAGAAAAAAATTGTATTACAGACAATACAATCCTGCGAATTCCATTTACTATCTTTATACAGCAGAAGTTCCGAAATACGATGATCAGAAGTTGCAATACGCTTCATTATTTTCTATTTACAAAAAAGCTCAAAACCTACTGGCTTTCAACAAAGAAACAACGGCAGAAAATCTAACTTGGGAGAAAGCAAAACCAAGTCTTTCTGAACCTGAATTGAAAAACTACGGCATTTACTACAAATCTTTGGAAAAAGAACTGAAATATTTCTTGAAAAATAATGACAGTGTTAACATCGAAAAGGGGAAAATGCAACTCTATCTTTATCGTGATGAGGATCATACGAAAAACACTTTTGATCAAGTTACGATTTTAGGAAATTCTGAGTTCAATGGAACATTCGACAATTTAGATTTTCAAAATCGATTATATCGTGGTTATTTTCACAGAATTTATGATCGTGAAGACGAGTTCAAAGTCATTAGAAAAATCAGCGACAACAGCATTTTGGTCAAGACAACCCATATTGGTTATAGTTCTGACACGATTAATTATTACATCATCAGTTCCATCAAAACAGAAAAAGGTCAGTTCTATCTCATCAGTCCGACTAATGAAAATGGGAATGATTTAAGCTCTTTGATGAATGATTATTTTAGTAAACATTTAAAAATCTAATGATGAAAGCAATTTTTTCACTTCTGATATTGTCCCTTGTCACAATCTCCTGTAATCCTGTTGGCGAAATCGTAACTGAAGAGACACCACTCGATCCTCAATTGGTCAACACTGTAGAAAATCTTGACCTCAAAAAAGGCGATGTCCTTGTAATCTGGGGAAAAATGGATGCTTCTTTTCTGAAGAATGACAATGTTCCTATTTTTCATCTAAGTTATAACCTTAGCCTCGATGATAAAACGATTGAGAATAAAACCGTAGGAATGTTTGCGGACAACAGCCGAATTATTAACTCTACCCACGAAATCCGAAAAGAAGAAAAGGAAGAAAATAATGCAGATGTTTTCGAAGACACTTCCAGCACAGAAGAATCCTCAACGGAAAAACCAGAAAAGATTGCAAAATCAGATTGGACTTTTGAACAGGAAGTTATTCAAATCCCAATCGAAAAAGACGGCAAATACACCTTAGATTATAAAGCCAACAGCTCCGATCAAGCTGCTGACAGTATGTTTACAAAAGTTTCTGTGATTATTCGGAAGAAATAAATTTACTTCTTATTCAATGTTTGATAGGCGATATAATAAATCCCATAGAAAACGATCGTCAACATAATCATCGCTATGGAAAATGTATGCTTTACAAAATCTAAAACGTAGTCTTTAAAAATAAATTCGGTTGCGTAAAGTCCTCCATAAAAAGGGAAAACCTTAATCATTGTAACAATTGCCGCCAGAATCACTGCGAAAATCCAATTGTATTTTTTGATGTAAGCTACAATCCATACACTTGCTATATAAATAAAACTCAGCAAGAGTCCTTCCACCCTTTTATCATTATCAAGAATGTCATTTTTGTAGTAAAACAAAATCAGCATTGATGCAATAATCAAATGGATTTTCTTGAGTTTATTGATGTTGCCGGCAGATAAAAATTTGATTTTATCATCAAATTTTATCATTAACAAAGACACAATATTGACAACAGGCATCCAGACCGTACTTCCCACAATCCCGTAATATTTCTGTTTCAAAACACTTCTTTCTTTTAAAAGCTGACCAGCAAATCTTGTAGAAATAATGAAGATTGCTATGACAGAAATACTATTCAGCCAGCCAAAAACCGTCAGTTTCTTACCAAAAAAATCGAGCTCCAGCGATACCGCACTTTCGATCAGATAGCCCAAAGAAAAAATAATACAGCTGACAGCAATCAAAACCGTAACACCAAAATAACGATTGGCAAATTGAAGTATTTTATTGGAGAATGTGTATATATTTTCTCTGTTCGAAAGGCAGCTCATTAAAAATAGAAATGCGCCTAAAAATGCTATGCTTCTCACAGACGTAAGAATGTAAAACAATAATGTAATAAAAAATTCTGTAGTTTTTGAGTTGAAGGTAGCCGAGGAAACAATCTGTTCTATAAAATCCAAATCAGAATTATAAAGCGAAAACAAGCCTAAAACAAGCAGAAAGACTTTGACAAAAGACCATTTCCCTGTTATATTTTCTTCACGCAAATAATTTTTGGAGAGAACAAAAACCGTTGCTAATGTTAAAAGAAGTGATGTGTAATTTTTGAGCGTTTTAGAATCGATAATTGTTTCAAAAGGAATGTAATAATCCAAAGTTTGTTTGATATCTTTCAGAAAAAAGAAAGAAAGTATCAACAGTGGTAAAACAATTAGAAGTAGCTTCCAACGCTTGTTAACAACAAAATACCAAGAAAAAAACAAGCAAGCTAATGCCGAAGACAAAAAGTCTAAGAATTTTGCAAGAAATGATGTTTTCACTTCCGGATAAAAATAATTGCTTACAAAATCTATCCCGATATAAATGATCAGAAAAATCCAAAGTTTTTGAATTGATTTGAATATTCTAGGTGATAAAATATCGTTATTCTCCATTTCTCAAATTGTTTTTACTAATATAATCAAAAACCATAAAGGATGTGTTAAAAATACTTATTCAAAAAGAATTTGTTTCCGCACTTCAACTTTCATACTTTTGTCTAAGTCAAAATAACATTAATTTTTAACAATGTCTAGAATCCTAACCGGAATACAAGCCACCGGAACCCCACATTTGGGAAATCTTTTGGGAGCCATCATCCCCGCAATCGAATTATCAAAACAAGCAGGAAATGAATCTTTTCTTTTCATCGCCAATCTGCACTCTTTAACCCAAATCAAAGATGCAAAAGAGCTTAAACAAAACACCTACGAGATTGCTGCGGCTTGGCTTGCCTGCGGACTAGACACAGAAAAAACTTTTTTTTACAGACAAAGCGACATCCCGGAAACTTGCGAGTTATCTTGGCATTTGTCGTGCTTTTTCCCTTACCAAAGATTGACTTTGGCGCATTCTTTCAAAGATAAAGCGGACAGATTACAAGATGTTAATGCAGGGCTTTTCACTTATCCAATTTTGATGGCAGCTGACATTTTGTTGTACGATGCAGAAGTTGTGCCTGTTGGGAAAGATCAATTGCAGCATTTGGAAATTGCCCGTGATGTTGCTTCAAGATTCAACAATCAAATGGGTGAAGTTTTGGTTTTGCCTCAGGCAGAATTGCAGGAAAACACCAAATATGTTCCCGGGACAGACGGACATAAAATGTCTAAATCGAGAGGAAATATCATCAATATCTTCTTGCCGGAAAAAGAATTGAAGAAGCAGGTGATGTCTATCGAAAGTGATTCTAAAACTTTGGAAGAACCAAAAGATCCATCTACGGATAAAATTTTTGCGATCTACGAATTAATTGCTACACCAGAACAAACCGAGGAATTGAGGACAAAATATCTTGCTGGAAATTATGGCTATGGACACGCGAAAAAGGAACTTTTGGATCTAATTCTAGTGAAATTCGCAAAAGAAAGAGAAACGTTCACTTATTATATGAATAACTTAGACGAGTTGGAAGCAAAATTGCAGGAAGGCGCTGGGAAAACCAGAGTTATTGCCACTGAAACAATCAAAAGAGTGAGAGAAAGTTTGGGAATTTAATTCTTCTGAACTTTAAAATATAACAAAGCCTTTCGAATTGAAAGGCTTTTATTTTATAAATATTGTTTGATTTCTGATAAATGCTTCACGAACTTCAAACCTTCTTCCAAAGGATTTTCATCCAAAACATCAAAGAAAATGATATCGATTCCGAAGTTTTGTGCTCCTTTCACATCAGCAACCCAATCGTCACCAATTAGAATACTTTCGTCTTTTTCAGCTTTTGCAAGATTAAGAGAATATTCAAAAATTTCTGGTCTTGGTTTTCTGATGTTGACAGAGTCTGCACTTGTAATCGTATCAAAAAAATCAGCAATTCCGGATAAAATACATTTCCTTTCGGTCACTTCTTGGAAACCGTTGGAAATAATGTGCATTTTGTAATTTTTGTCTTTCAGATAATTAAGTAAATCTAACGCGCCATCAACCAACTCATTATATTTCAGAATTTCGTCTAAGAAATGATGTTCAAAATAACCTGCAAGATTGGCATCATCCACACCGAAATTCAGGAATGTATCATAAAAACGATGTTTTCTCAGATATTCTTTATCAATTTCACCATCTCGGATTTGCTCCCAAAGTTTTTCATTGATGATATGATAAGTGCTGTGAAATTCCTCAAAATCTATCTTATATTTCTCAGAAATCCCTTGATTTTTAAACAGTTCTTGTATTGTCAAATATGCATTCTTGCGGTGATCCCAAAGCGTATTGTCGAGATCAAAAAAAATGTGCCTTATATTTTTCATAAGGCACAAATCTAATCATTTTTGATCCACGTAGGAAAGCTCAGTCATAAAAATCAATTATTAAAATCGAAAAAATTCTAGTTTTTAGAAACCAAAATTGTTTTTCTGTTTTTAGTTTTAAGCGTGTCGATATTCTTAGAATAACTCAGTAAAAAATCGATTATTTTTTTTTTAGGCATCAAAGCTTTTGTTGTTAAAGTGTCGTTTTTTTTCATAGGCTGACTTTTACAACAATAACGCCAAAAAAAAATCTTTATTATTAACTAATTATTATTTTGTTAAAATAATTTTATGTTCATCCATTATTTTTCTCAAATTAATGAGTGCATATCTCACTCTTCCAAGCGTTGTATTGATGCTCGTATCTGTATGATCTGCAATCTCTTTGAAGCTCAAACCATCAAAAAACCTAAGCTTAATCACCTCTTGCTGGTTGTCTGGCAACATCACAAGCATTTTTAGCAAATCTTCATTTATTTGATTAGCTATTAATTTATCCTCAATATTATTTTCCGGTTCTTTGATGATATCAAAGATGGAGAACTCTTCATTCTCGTAAGAAGTTTCAGAAATTTTAATATTTTTAGATTGTAATCTATAATGATCTATGATCAGATTATGAGCAATTCTTTTGGCCCAAAGAATGAATTTGTTTTCTTCTTTGTAGCGCCCTTCTTTCAGCGTAATAATAATTTTGATAAAAGTATCCTGGAAGATATCATTGGCCAAATCTTCATCCATCAACTTGTAAAAGATAAAGGAAAAAAGATCTTTCTTGTGCCTATTAATTAGTGCTGAGAGGGCTTTTTCCTCTCCGCTCTGATAAAGAAGAATCAGTTGGCTATCGGTTTGCGTTTTCATATTCACTCCTAAATATTTGAACCTATGCAGCCATCAATTACAATGTAATCAATCTGACAGTTTCGGTTCTGTTATTATTTTTTTAAGAGTAAATTTTTTCTATACGCAATTATTTTTTAGGTCTGTAAAAGTAATAAAAAAGATTAAACAAAATGTTAAAGGATTGTTAAACTTTCAATTTCTTTTCATTTGATGCAAATAAATCAAAAAAGTTAAATCATTTTATAACCACTAAAGGGATATTTATTGTGAAATTAACATTAAGCCCTTTGAGCTCTTTTCCATTAATTCCATCTTTATTTAGAGAAAATGCATAGCCTCCCATCAAATCAACAATCCCAAAAAGACTGAAACCAACTTTTGGGGCAATATATTTATTAGTAGCTTCTGCTCCGGCAACAAAATAATAAGAATGATAGAAGTCTACGTTTTTTTCAAAATTTAAAAGAAAATCAGCCTGGACTTTTGGCATTATAGCAAATTTTTGGTTTGCTGAACCCATCAAAGCAGAAACTCCAGTTCTGAAAATCACATCATCATTACTCAGAAAAAGTAACTTTCCGCCAACTTCACCAAAACTTTGGTTTTGATAAGTATAGCCAACATTCAACATTTTATGAACGGTTAGTTGCGCTTTTGCCAATCCACAAAAAACAATTAATAATATAATAGTGTAAAGTCTAGATTTCATTTTTTTATCTGATATTATATACGACAAAATTAACAAAAGGGATTTTGAAAATTTTATCTGAGCAAAGGAACATAAAATTTTAGAGAGTTTTTATGTTCCAGATAGAAGTTTAAAATAAAAAACTGCTTTACCAAAAGATAAAGCAGTTTCCAGATTTCTAAAATTCCGAATTTTACAATCCGAATTCTTTTTTAATATCCTCTACTCGATCCAGTTTCTCCCAAGTGAAAAACTCCAGATCTTTCAGGGTTAATTCGTTTTTCTGTCCTTTGTTGAAGGTTTTATCAGCTACGTAATAATCTTTCCCCATATGTCCGTAAGCTGCAGTTTCTATATAGATAGGATTTCTCAATTTAAGATTTTTCTCAACTGCATAAGGTCTAAGGTCAAACAATTGCTGAACTTTCTTAGCCAATTCTCCATCATTGATATCCAATTTTGAAGTTCCATAAGTATTGATATAAAGTCCACAAGGCTCTGCAACACCAATCGCATAAGAAACCTGAACCAAAACCTCATCTGCAACACCCGCAGCCACTAAATTTTTAGCAATGTGTCTTGTTGCATAAGCTGCGCTTCTGTCCACTTTACTTGGATCTTTTCCTGAGAAAGCACCACCACCGTGAGCACCTTTTCCTCCGTAAGTATCAACGATGATTTTTCTTCCCGTCAAACCTGTATCTCCGTGAGGACCACCGATTACAAATTTCCCAGTTGGGTTGATATGGTATTTGATATCCCCATTGAACAATTCCTGAATTTCTGGTTTCTGTTTAGCCTTAACTTTAGGAATTAAAATTTCGATGATATCTTTTTTGATTTTTGCTAACATCGCTTCTTCACTTCCGAAATCATCGTGTTGTGTAGAAACAACAATACTGTCGATTCTTACAGGTTTGTGATCATCAGAATACTCGATTGTTACTTGAGATTTTGCATCTGGACGCAAGTAAGGAATTGCGTTTCCTTCTCTTCTAAGATCTGCCAATTCTTTCAAAATCTGATGAGCAAGATCCAAAGCCAAAGGCATATAATTTTCAGTTTCGTTGGTGGCGTAACCGAACATCATTCCTTGATCACCAGCACCTTGAGCATTTGCTCTCGTTTCAAAGTCTGTTTCGTCCAAAGTTCTGTCAACACCCTGATTGATATCCGGAGATTGTTCGTGAATCGCAGAAATCACACCACAAGAATCACCATTAAACATATATTCACTTTTCGTGTAACCAATTTTGTTGATGACATTTCTGGCGATTTGCTGAACGTCCAGATAAGCTTCAGACTTCACTTCTCCAGCCAAAACAACCTGACCAGTCGTCACAAGCGTTTCACAAGCTACTTTTGAGTTTTTATCATAAGCTAAGAAATGATCGATAAGTGCATCAGAAATCTGATCTGCAACTTTATCAGGATGCCCTTCAGAAACTGATTCGGACGTAAATAAATAAGACATAAATAAATTCCTTTTATATTAATTTGTTTAAGGATAAACTACTGATTGTAAAAAGGAACTAAAAGAGAAAAATCTGTTTTAGCATTTTTTATTGAGGTTGCAATCAGTCAAAGTTCTCCTCCGTTTATTCAAAAATCGAGGGCAAATTTACAAAGTAATTCTCAAACTTCAAAATCAATTCCTATTAATTGAGTATGAATTTATTCAGGTTTAATGCTCGTATAATTTTCCGGATCTTTATAATAATTAAGCCTTTGCTCCATTGATATTCTGATTTCAGAAATCAACTCATCGATGATTTTTTGCTTGTAAGTTGGCTTATAATAGATCACACTCATTTCTCGATAAGGGAAAGGCTTGATGAATCTTGAAACCTTAGTCTTCTGTTCCGATGACAATTGCTGAACACCCATTTCTGATAAAATCGTAATTCCGCCTACTTTATCAACCATTTGAATTAATGTATTGACATTGGAAGCTAAAAATTCTAAGTTATTAGGCTTCAAAGAATTCTCTTTCAGATGACAGATATTCTCGAATTGTGTTCTCAGGCAGTTTCCTTCTTCCAAAAGCCAGACTTTGTTCACGTCAATATCTTCCGGAACGACGAAACAATCTTTTTTTGTTCCTTCTTCCTGACCCGCAGAATAAAGCATCAACTCTTCATTGAAAAGAAAATCCTGATAAAACTCGTCTGCTGCAGAATAAGGCGTAGAAATAATTCCTGCGTCCAATTCTCCGGATTTCAAAGATTTGATGATACTTTCTGTCGTCATTTCTTTGATATTCAGTTCGATTTGAGGATTCTTTTTAAGAAAACTAAAAATTTCGTTTGGTAAAATATAGCTGGAAACTGTCGGGATGATTCCGAGATTTAATTTTCCTGCAAGAATATTATTCAGGAAATTCGCTTTGTTTTTCAATTCCATTACAGAATCGATTACTTTTTGCGCTTCTTTGATGATTTCACCACCTGCATCTGTCGTCCTGATGGGATGCGTTGTTCTATCAAAAACTTTCACATCAAGCTCATCTTCAAATTTCTGAATCATTGCGCTAAGTGTTGGCTGAGTTATAAAACAAGCTTGCGCAGCTTTACCAAAATGTTTATATTTATCTACTGCAATCAGATATTCTAGTTGTTGTATGTTCACGACTTTTAATTAATTTTATCTATTACAAAGATACTTATTAATTTGTTTCATAAATAAGTTTTTTTATCGAATTTCGCTTTAAAATTAGAAATAAATCAAAATCAGAAAATATGGACAATAAGAAAAAACTCACCAATTCTGTAGGCTCGCCTTACTACGAGCATCAGGATTCACAAACTGTTGGACCAAGAGGTCCGGTACTTTTACAAGATTTTATTCTTCAAGAGAATCTTGCTCATTTCGTAAGAGAAAGAATTCCCGAAAGAATTGTTCACGCCAAAGGTTCTGGTGCTTATGGAGCTTTTACTGTGACTCACGACATTTCTAAATATACGAGGGCAAAATTGTTTTCTAAAGTTGGAAATTCTTGTAAAATGTTTGCTAGATTTTCTACCGTTGGTGGAGAAATGGGAAGTGCTGACACAGAAAGAGACCCAAGAGGTTTTGCTTTGAAATTCTACACTGAAGATGGAAACTGGGATTTGGTTGGAAACAACACACCGGTTTTTTTTATTAAGGACGCCAAAAAATTTCCAGATTTTATCCATACGCAAAAACGTGTTCCAAAAACCAATCTGAAAAGCAAAACAATGGTTTGGGATTTTTGGTCTTTGAATCCAGAATCTCTTCATCAGGTTTTAATTCTGATGTCGGACAGAGGAACGCCTCACGGATACAGACATATGCATGGATTTGGTTCTCACACTTTTTCTATGATTAATGAAAATAATGAAAGAACTTGGGTTAAATTTCATTTTAAAACACAACAAGGCATCAAGAATTTTTCTGATGATGAAGCCACAAAAATGAAAGGCGAAAATCCGGATTTTTCTCAGGAGGATTTGGTAAATGCTATCGAAAAAGGAGATTTTCCAAAATGGACGCTTTACATCCAGACAATGACGGAACAACAAGCGAAAGAATGGCGTTGGAATCCGTTTGATGTAACTAAAGTTTGGTTCCAAGATGAATTCCCGTTACAGGAAGTTGGTGTAATGGAACTGAATGAAGTTCCAAGAAACTACTTCGTTCACGTAGAGCAAGCGGCTTTTGCGCCAAGTCATTTGGTGGATGGAATCAGTTTTTCACCGGATAAAATGTTACAAGGAAGATTGTTTTCTTACGCCGATGCTCACAGATACAGATTAGGCGTAAATTCTCATCAGCTTGAAGTTAACAAATGTCCGTTTGCTGTCAATAATTTCCAAAGAGCCGGCTTTATGGCAGACGATTCTGATTATGGTGACAAACCGAATTATTATCCCAACAGCTTCAGTGATGTAGAGCCAAGCGAATCTCACAAATCTTTTGATTATGATTTAGACAACAATCACGTTGCCAATTACAACAGAAATCAAAATGATGACGACCATTATACACAACCTGGATTATTCTATACAAAAGCTCTGAATCAAGAAGCAAGAACAGCTTTGGTCAATAACATTGTTGGACATATGAGCGGAATCGATGGACCAAAACGAGACGAAATCATAAACCGCCAGCTTTGTCATTTCTTCCGTGCTAATATCGAATTAGGAATGAGAGTCGCACAAGGACTTGGTGTCAATATTGATGCAAATGCGATGAACCATACTAAATAGACTGATATATTCTGGACAAATAAAATATAGTCTTTCATATAAAACCTTTCGAATTTTTCGGAAGGTTTTTTTATTGATTATAAGTGAATTAATAATTATTTTTCTAAATTCGCTTCCCTTTTAATTTATGTATGAAGAAAACTTTATTCTCTTTAGCAATTGCTTTTTTATCAGTTTCATTATCGGCTCAGCAGAAGATTTCTTTTGAAGCTTCGGAAGGTTATAATCTTGGAAGTGTTATTGGTCAAAAAGAATGGACGGTAAAAACGGATAATGTTCCAAACAGCAGTTTCCAGGTCGTTTCTGGAAAAGCTACAGATGGCAATAATTCTGTGGAAGTCACAAGCACGAATGCCTACACAGAAAACATGACTTATCTGTTCAAAAAAATCCCGGAATATAAAAGACTTTCTGTTTCTGCAGACGTGAAATTGGAAAAACTGGACAGTTCAGAATATTATATGCTGTCATTGTACTATAACAATAATGGTAATTATTCTTGGGCTGGTGGATTTAATTTTTTAATCAGTGGAAATTTTTATGCTGATAACGATCTCAATTTTCAAGCGCTCGGAACATGGGTTCCAGGGAAATGGTATAATCTAAAAATCGAAATCGATCACGTCGGCGAAAAAAATATAAAATATTATCTTGACAATCAATTGGTTCACACCTCTCCACTAAGCTCCAAAGTTGTAAGAGCTAATGATTTGAATTTTGAATTCGATAATGATGGAAGCGGTTTTATTGTTGATAATATCATTATAAAAGACATGGATTTTCTTGAGGTTTCTAATGATGTTGTGAAAACAGAAGTTAATGTATTTCCGAATCCGGCTTCAGATTTCATCAATATCAAATCTAATGAAGTCATCAAATCTGTTAAATTGTATAATGCTTCCGGAGCTTTAGTCAAAACAGAAAATAACAATTCATCAAAAATTGATATTTCTGCTCTTCCAAAAGGAAATTACATTATTTCTATCGAAACCGAATCTGGAATCGAAACTAAAAAAATCATCAAAGAGTAAGAGATTAATTATTCAAAATATAGAAGCGGTTGTTATTGATTTAGCAACCGTTTTAATTTCTCAAAGCCGTTTTTTTTCGTTACTTTTGTAACTATGAGTCAAAAGTGGATTTATAAAACCGAGCCTGATGAAGAAATTGTTGATGGACTGATTTCTTCGATTGGTTTTGGAACTTTAGAATCCAAAATCCTGGTGATGCGTGAGATTGATAATTATCAAAAAGCACGTGAATTCTTCAAACCAAACGGAACCGACATCCATAATCCTTTTCTAATGGCTGATATGCAAAAAGCGGTAGAACGCATTGCAACAGCAATAGAAAACGGCGAAAAAATATTAGTTTACGGCGATTATGATGTAGATGGAACAACGGCTGTTGCGCTGATGTATCTTTATCTAAGTAAAATTGTCGATAAAAAATACCTCGATTTTTATATCCCTGACAGAAATGTTGAAGGTTATGGCATTTCCGATGAGGGAATTTATTTCGCAAAAGACAATGGATTTTCTTTGATTATTGCATTAGACTGCGGAATAAAGTCGGTTGATAAAATCGATTTGGCCAATTCTGTGGGTGTAGATTTTATTATTTGTGATCACCATTTACCCGGCGATGAACTTCCGAAAGCAATTGCTGTTCTGGATCCAAAAAGAAAAGACTGCAGATATCCTTATAAAGAACTGAGTGGTTGCGGCGTTGGTTTCAAACTTTGCCAAGGACTGAATACAATTTATAAAATCCCTGAAAGCGAGTTGTTTGAATTGACCGATCTTTTGGCAATCAGCATCGCTTCTGACATTGTTGCAATGACAGGTGAAAACCGGGTTTTGGCAATGCAAGGTTTGAAATTCCTTAGAAAAACAAGAAAATTTGGATTAAGGCTTTTGATTCCTGAAGAGAAATTAGCGCATTTTGAAATCTCGAATATCGTTTTTGATATTGCACCAAAAATCAATGCTGCAGGAAGAATTTCACACGCAAAAGCTTCGGTAGAATTGATGATTTCTGACAACCTGAAACAAGCTCAGCAAATCGTTGATGAGATTATCAACCTGAATGACGAACGTCGTGAGATGGATATCAACATCACACAATCGGCAATGAGTCAAGCTTTGGAATTGCAAAAAACCGAATGCTTCTCAACCATTGTCTACGATCCTAGCTGGAACAAAGGCGTTATTGGCATTGTAGCTTCCCGTTTGATTGAAAATTATTTCAAACCGACTTTGGTTTTTACTGAAGGTAATAATGGCGAATTAGTGGCTTCCGCAAGATCTGTGTCAGATTTTGACATTCACGGAGCGTTGGAACATTGTTCTGATCTATTCATGAAATTTGGTGGACATCAGGCTGCGGCAGGACTTTCTATGGAGAAAGAAAAATTTGAGGAATTCAAAATTCGTTTTGAGAATTATGTGAAAAATAACATTCAGGATCATCAGAAAGAACCGACAATCTATATCGACAGTGTTGTAAATCCTGAAGATTTGAATCGTGAGTTCATCAACTTCCACAGAAAATTAGCACCATTCGGACCTCAGAATATGAAGCCAATTCTGGTTTTGAAAAATGTGAAAGTTAATGGTTATGTAAGATTGATGGGGAAAGAAAGCACGCATTTAAAATTCAATATTTTGCAACCTAACACGGGACGAAATGTAGAATGTGTTGGTTTCCGTTTTGGACAGTTTGCAGACAATTTTAAAACTAAAACTTTCGATTTGGCATTCACCATCGAAGAGAATCATTGGAAAGGCAATGTTTCTCATTTCCTGAACATACGAGATGTAAAATTTCACGACTAAATAATAAAAAATCCCGCCTCTTTTTGAAGCGGGATTTTTATTTTATTCCTTAATAATTTTCTTAATTGAGTCTCCTTTATTGGTTTTTATTTTCAGATAATAAATTCCTTTTGAAGCACTAATATTAACTTTAGATTCTTTTGAAGCCGCACTGTGTATTTGCTTTTGTATAATTCTTCCTGCAGCATCATAGACTTCGACAGCATTAATTTTTTCATCAGAAATAATATTAATCAATCCTTTGGTTGGAATCGGATAAACTTGCACCTCCAAATTTTTAGAATTCTCAACATCCAAAGTCGGTTCTTTCTGAACCATTTTGTTGGCAAATATTAATCCTTCCGAACAGGACACAATAGCGTTCACATCTATGGATTGTCTTACCATATTGTTATTGGAATATAAAAACACCTTGATGTAATACCTGCCCGGAGACAGAGAATAGTTATCAACTTTCGGACTTCTGCTGTTCAACCAACCCTTGAACCCATCATTCATCCATTGTGTTTTTGTAATTTCGGTTTCAGTTTCACTTCCATCAGGATTTACTTTCACAAGGTATGTCCAGTTTCTTACGAATGATAATGATCTTAAATTAAGTTTAGCATCGGTTGCATTATCCGGAATTGTAAACTCTCTGCTTTTGTAAGTATAATAACCTTCCAAATTGTTAAGCGTAATCCATTGGCTGCTTCTTCCGTTTCCTATATCTGCGTAGCTCCAGCCTGTATAAGTGTGTCTTACTTTCGGAGTGATTTCAACACCATTGATATCATAACCTTTCCAGTCATCTTCATCTGCATCAATTTCTATGAAGTTATTTTCAGAATTTTTACCGGTTGACAAATCTGCGACATTTCCTCCAACGCTGAAAGTAATTGTCCGTGAAGAAGACGCTCCATTGGAGTCAAAAACGGTCAATTTCGCTGTGTAATTTCCTGGCGTGTTATAAGTAACCACGGGTTTCACATCTGTACTTGAACTGATTGATGGGTTTCCTAAAAACTCCCATTGATAACCTGTAATATTACCTGTACTAAGGCTTGCATCAAAATTAATTGGATAATTATTTTGACTGAAATTGGATGCCGAATAATTGATTTTAGCAGCAAGAACATCACTTGCATTATAGATAGTGGTTACATAATCGTTGGTTTCAATCGGGAAATTATAATCAAAATAGATTTCTGCTACATTATTAACCGTATCACCTTCGACAAGATCGGACTTCGATTTCATCTTTAACAAGACATTTCCGTGGCCTCCACTTTGCAATTTTATTTTTTTGAATGCAAATTCTACCTGGTTTCCAACGATTTTGGTATCAACACTTGCTGAGGCATTTTGTAATTGTAATGTATTAATATCAAATTCATTTGGATCTACTTCCATTTTCACTACAATATTTTCCGCCTCTGCATTTCCTGTATTTTCAAAATTGATGACATAATGCAGGTACTTACCCACTGTTGACACAGGAACTGTTTCTCCTTCCAAACAAACAATATCATTGGGATCAAAAGAGTTAACAACAGTATGATTGAAACCAAAAAGGTTATCTTCTGGAGTAATGTCTGCATTGGTAGGCGTAATCTGTGCATTAAAAGCCAGTACATCTCCCATATTCACAGGATTAGTTGAATCTGTTGGTGTATTGATTTTGAATGTAATTTCCGAAGCGGTGTTAGCAAATGGTTTCAGGTCGGTATAATTAAATTCAATCGATCCATTGCTTAATATAGAATAGGGTAAAGAACTGCTCTGGAAAGTCATCTTATTGGAATCGTAATTCATTATCACTTTTCCAGATAAAGTCGTGTTTCCTTTGTTTCTCCACACCAAATTATAAACAGCATCGAACCCTGGTCTTGCACTGGTCAGCGGTGCAATTACTACTTCTGCATCATTTTGACTTCCGTTAGCTGTTACACAAATATCCTGCGTGAAGACATTATTGTTAGCATTTGCGAAAGTGGTAGAAAAATTAGCTGGAGAAACGGTAAACAGAGTTGGATTTTCTGCAAGCGCAACTATATTAAAATTACCTGCTTTTGTATAAAACTCATATTTCCCATCATTTTGGACAAAAGTTTCTCCAGAATTAGTTCCATCATCAATTTTCAATTTTAGATATTCGAATGGGTTATCTGTAGAATCACAACCGTTGTTATCAGTATCAATTTTTGCTGTTCCTGTGATGGTGTTGAAGTTTCCGCCTGGTGTGAATGAGCAGTAAGTGTTGATAGAAACAACATCATCTGAAATCTGATTTTTCACATCATTAATTTGAAACTCATCAACACAAATGTATTTTAAGTTAGGTGCAAAAGTATTGTTATCAAAGAGACTTTCATTAGCTCCATTTTTTGCAAGAATAGTTGTTAATGCATTTCCATTCTGTGGATTGGAAGCAGAATAACTCACTCCACACGCAACATATTTTAAATTAGGGTTCTTATTTACATCTAATACGCTAATAGAAGTATTATAACAACCCAGATACTCAAGTTTTGTATTTTGGGAAAAATCCAATGATTTTATTAAACCATTTCCAGAACAACTTAATTCTGTAAGGTTTATATTTTTACTGATATCTAAATCTGTTAAGTTAACATTAAAATCACATCGCAAGGTTTTGAGATTAACATTTTTACTTAAATCCAATGTTGAAAACAAACCATAAATATTCAGAAAAGTAAGATTTATATTCTTTGTTAAATCTATAGATGTCAAATAATTGCTGCCAAAATCCAAATGTGTAAGTTTGACATTTTTACTTAAATCTATCGTTGGAATTTTTTCGACTAAGCTTAAATATTCAAGATCTAAATTTTGAGTTAAGTCAAGTGCTGTCAAAGATAGACTTCTTAGCTCAAGATGTTTAAGTTTCACATTTTTGCTTAGATCTAATGATGTTAAAGTTGTATTAGGACTTGTTCCATTTATGGCATTACTAACATCAAGATATTCGAGATTAGTAAAATATTTTATTTCATCCATTGAAGAGATGCCAGAATTGGATATATAGATTTGTTTTAATTGAAGAGCTTCACAAACATCAATCTCACCATCATGATTCGAATCTATTTTAAATCGATTTCCATTCAGATCTAAAGAAGCATATGGTGATGTAAGTAATACATTTTTAAAATATGCGTCGGCAAAAGTTATTATTTCACAATTAGGACAATCTGAAGAAACTATAACGCTTGATTTTCCTTCACTTGCCAATTGGTTTTTGATCTCCGTAATCTGATTATCATCAACACAAATATTATTAAAATTTGTGTTATAAAAAGGTGTTTTCCCTTCCAAAGAGATGATAGATTCATGTCCATTATTTTTACAACTAATGGTTGTAATAGGATTATTAAACAAAGCCATCTTTGATAGTTGAGATAACACACTTATATTTAATCCTGTTAGTTTATTATTTTGTATGTATAGTTCTTCAATTTTAGAAGTGGGAGAAAAATAGATACTTTCAATTACATTGCTACTGCAATCCAGCACTTTTAGATTTGGTACTCCTGTTACCGTATTAATAGAACTTAGCTTGTTCTTTGAAACATAAAGGTTTTCTAGAGTAGCTATTCCTGTAAATGGTAAGCTAATAAAATTACAGTTGTTTGCACTTAGTGTTACCAACTTTGTTTTATTCATTCCCAAAATTCCGTTAGAATCATTTCTAATTTTGGTTAAATTATCCATTTTCAAATAGCTAAGATTTACATTTTGAGTAAATTCTAATTTAACCAGATTCGGATTATTTGAAATATCCAAATATTTCAAATTACTAAGTTTTGTTAAAAAATTCTCATACGAAATTGAATTATTAGAGACATTCAAGTATTCTAAAGGCAAAGTGTTCGGACTATAATTGGAGATTTCGGACAATTTATTATTATTTAGATCGAGATGCTTCAGCTTAGGATACAAGTCCAGTCTAATCTTCTGAATAGTACCTTCCGTTAACACCAATGATGTCAAATTCGAAAAATAATATAACTCATCAAAAGCGTCTAAATTTGAATTATTAATTTTGATTTCGCTTATGTTTGCTGCTTCTGAGTATTCGACTTCACCATTATTATTGATATCTATTTTGGTATAATTACCATTTAGATCTTTTGCTATTTCATTAGTGCTATCAGCAGACAAAAGCTTGGTTTTTAAAATAGAATTATTAAAATTAATGTAATAATTCCCTTCGCATGCAACACTTACATTACAATTGATATAACCATTTGTATTAACAATATTTTGAACCTTATTCTTGTCTGACTCGTTTACGCAAATCATTTTTAAATTTGGACTATTATCAATATTCAAAGTGTTAACAACTGAAAAACTTTTCAAATTGATTGACTCTAATTTAGAATTATTTGACAGATTCAATACATATGGTATCCCTCCAGAAAAATCTAATGTTGTAAACAAATTGTTACTCAAATTTATTCCATCAGCAAAGCCTCTATAATTAAAACTTGTCAATAGATTGTTTTGACAAGATAATATATCCAGATACTTAGGATAATTCATACTAGTTAACTTATTATTATCGCAATAAACTGATAGCTGTTCGAATCCTGAAAGATCAAGGCTTGTAAGATCATTATTATTACAATTAATATAATTCAGATTTACAAAATAATCTAATCCATCGAGTTGGGTAATATTAGAAGATGAAACATCTAGCCCACTTATCATTTGTGCCTCTAAACTATCAATTTCTCCATCTCCATTAGCGTCTATTGAGATATAGCTTCCGCTGAGGTCTTTTGCAATGGTATTACTTGGGGAAGATGATAGAAGGACTGCTTTAAAATTAGCATCAGGAAAATTGATATTTTGTGACTTGGCTCCCCAAGAAAAGAGAGCCAACATCACTAGGAGTAATTTTGTTTTCATCATTTGTGTTTTCAGAGTTTAAAATTAATTTTTATCGTTGTGTTTTGTTTGTTACATTTAGAATTCGGAAGGTTTGAGTTAGAATTTATAATCTTCCAATCACTTCCTGTAATCTTTCTTTTTTTCTTTGAGAAACAGGAACTTGTACATTATCCGACATGATGACAAATCCGCCATCTTTTTTGATATAGGACTTCAGTTCATTTAGATTAATGAGATGGGATTGATGTATTCTTTCAAAACCTTGATCAGATAACAATTCTTCATATTCTTTTAATGTTTTGGAAATCAGTACTGTCTTGTGATTTTTAAAATGAAATTTGGTATAATTATCAACAGACTCACAGCGGATAATATCCTTAATCTCAAAAAGATGAATTCCATCCGACGTTGACAAAGCAATTTTTTTGAAACTATCTGCTTTCTTCGAGATATTTTCCAACAGAAGTTCTATCGTTTTATTTTCAGAACTATTATCTGTGATATTTTTAATTTTCCGAATGACGCTTTGCAACTCTTCCGGATCAATCGGTTTCAGAAGAAAATCTAAAGCGCTGAACCGAAATGCTTTTATAGCAAACTTCTCGTGCGCTGTTACAAAAACAATATGAGAAGAGATTTTTCCATACTTTTTGTTGAGCTGTTCCAGAATATCAAAGCCAGAACCATCGTTCATCATAATATCCAGAAAAACAATTTTCGGATTATGTTCCTCGATTAGTTTAGTTCCGGTTTTCACACTGTTTGCTTCACCTAAAATATTGATTTCAGGAGCATACAGCGCCAGCATTGCTCTCATCCCATTACGGAGATTATGATCATCGTCTATTAAAACAGCTGTTATCATTTTTCTATAAATTCTAATGGTAATTTTATCAAAACCTGAGTTCCCAAAATCTTCTCGTTATCTCTTAGTTCTGTGATACTCAGTTCTATTTTTTTATTTTCCAATTGTTCCAGAGTTTCCAATCGTTTTTTAGAAATTTCCATTGCCATAGACTTATGTGCGTTAACAAATGTTTCTTTATTTTTCTTCGATTGTTCTATCCCGACACCATTATCCGTAATAACACAAATTAACTGATCCGCGATTTGACGAAAAATAATATTAATAAAGCCTTTTTCTTCTATCGGAACCACACCATGGATAATTGCATTTTCTACATAAGGCTGCAGAAGCAAAGAAGGAATCGCTGTATCATCTTCAATATTGGATTCTTTGGAAATATTAAAATCGAATTTATTATTAAACCGCAATTGCTCCAGTTCTAGATAATTTTGAAGTGCTTCGATTTCTTTATCTAAGGTAATACTAGATTCTTTTGAAAATTCCAACGTCAGTCTCATCAATTTGGAAAACTTCGCCAGATAACGGATCGCTTCATCTTTTCCGTTTTGGACTACGAATGCCGAAATCGCCGCCAGACAATTAAAAACAAAATGAGGATTCATCTGTAGATGTAAAGCTTTATGCTCAAATTCGGTAAGTTGTTTTTGTAGAAGCAAAGTCTTTTGCTTTTCTTTATTCCTGTAAAAAAGAAACAATCCGAGTAAAAGTAACCCGATTATTAAAACAGTAAAAAGCCATTTCAGCCTTTCCCGGCTTGCATTTTCTCTTTTTTCCAACTGCTGTTTTTCATATTGAAAATTGAGTTCCGTTTTTAGACGTTGTTGCTCATTTTTAACAGCGTCAAATTTTTCCTTTTCGATATCATAATTCTTAAGATGATACAGAGCCAACTTCTGATCTTCTTTTTGATCATAGATTTGAGAAAGTAATTTTTCGGCGTTCATTCGGGCTTCTGTCAAGTTCAGTTCTTTAGCAAGTTCAAGGCTTTTGTTCGAAAACTGAAGGGATTTTTCAAGATCATTTTCACCCAAATAAATCCTAGCCAAAAACATATAAGTATCAGATAACCCAAACTTATCGTCAACCGATAAAAATACTTCTTCCGCTTTTTGAAGACTATTTTTGGCTGCTTGTTTCTGATTTTTACGAATATAATATTGAGAATAACTGTTATAAAGTTCTCCTAAGCCTCGTGGATTTTCATTTTCCAGATAAGATTCTAGACTCTCGTCAAAATACTTTTTCGCCTGATCCAACTTATTCTGAAACAAGTAAATCAATCCAATATTAGATGCACTTGCAGCAAAAGTTTCTGGGTTAATTTTCTTCGAAGTCTGGTTGGCTTTAAGAAAATATTCAAGTGCTTTTTCCTTATCATCAATGGATTTATAAATCACTCCAATATTGTTATAAAGCTTTGAAGTCTGAAGATTATTTTTAGTTTCTTCATAAATTTTCAAAGCCTGGAAATCATTTTCCAAAGCCGCAGCATAATTGTTCTGTTGAGAATAAACAACGCCTTTGCTTCCCAGAGTTTTGGCTAATGTTTCTCTGATTTCTTTTTTCTCAGAATTGATTTTTAAAAGAATTTTTTCTGATGAATCAAAATTTTGTAGTGCTTTTTCGTAATCGCCATGAATAAAAAATGAAACACCAATATTCTGATAAGCAACCGATTCCTGATAAATATTCTTATTTTTTCTGGAGTTTGTAAGCGCCAACAATGCAAATTTCTGCATTTGCTCAGGATCCGTATGTTTATAAGCATCCGAAATCTGATTTTGTAAAGCCGTAATTTGGTTTGGATTTTTTTCTTTTTTAAGAACCGTCAACAGAGAATCTACCGCAGATTGCGCAGAAATCCAGATGGCAGGAATAAGCATCAGAAAAAGTAGAATTTTTCTCATCAATTATGTTTGTTGCAAAAATAATCATAAATTATTGATTATTAAATAGCCAAATGAGAAAATTAATGATTTGACTTAGAATTCGATTTCAATTATAATTTTCTAAATTTGAAAAGTATAAAAGGATCAATCTATCTTGGAAAAACGTAAAAAAATCGGACTATTTTTTGGGTCATTCAATCCCATTCATATTGGGCACTTGATTCTTGGGAATTATATTTTGGAGAATTCTGATATGGAAGAATTATGGTTTGTGGTGAGTCCGCAAAATCCATTCAAGGATAAAAAATCTTTGCTCAAAGATCACAACCGTTTGGATATGGTTCAGCTGGCCATCAAAAATTATCCAAAAATGCGAGCTTCCAATGTCGAGTTTTCACTACCAGTCCCAAGTTATACGATTGATACACTAACTTACCTGAACGAAAAATATCCGGATTATTCTTTCTCTTTGATAATGGGTGAAGACAATCTTGGAAGCCTTCATAAATGGAAAAACTATGAATTGCTGTTAAAAAATCACCAGATCATTGTTTATCCCAGAATTTCCGGAGAAGAGAAAAAAGACAAGGACTATTTGCAGCACGACAATATTTCGCTCATCAAAGCACCTGTTATAGAACTTTCTGCGACGGAAATCCGAAACATGATTAGGGAAGGTAAAAATCCCCGTCCAATGTTGCCTCCAGAGGTTTTTGAATATTTGGATGGAAGTAGTTTTTATAAATAAATGAGTTTAATCATCAATCGGTTTTCTTTGTTCTTTATTCTTTTATCTTTGCTTTAATATGAACATTATAGAAAAATATTACGCAAAATATCCCGAAGAAAAACTAATCAAATGGTTTAAGCAAATTTGTCTTGCTGAAGCTGTATCGTGGCTTTTATTATTCTCAGCAATGATTTGGATTCGCATTGAGCCGGAAAATATTTTTGCTATTATTTACATCAGTACTATTGGGAGTATCCACGGACTTTTTTTCACGCTTTATCTTATCTTTCTTCCAGCAACTAGAAAAATATACGATTGGGATGATGAGGATTTTATCTTTGCATTGATGGGTGCTTTTTTCCCTTTTGCTACGATTTGGGTTGATAAAAAATTAGCCCGTAAAAACCGGGTTGAGTAACGAATAGCAACTAAAAATAATCTAAAATTCATTCACCACAAAAGTCACAAAAGGAATGAATTAAATTTAAACTCACATTCATATAGAGAGCAAATAAGGAAATGTCTAATAAAACCAATGTGTACTTTTCCATGAGCAGAAAGATGAAAATCTTATGTGACTTTTGTGGTTAAGAAACTAAATCATAATAATTTTAAAATATGAAAATCACGTTCTTCTCTTCCAAACCCTACGACAAAGAATTTTTTGATAAAGCGAATCAAAAATTCAATTTTGAACTGGATTATTTTGAGACACATCTTGGCCCGCACGTCCTGAATCTCATTGAAAATACCGACGCTGTTTGTGCCTTTGTAAATGACAAACTAGATGCTGAAGTTCTAGAGTTTCTGGCAAAAAAAGGCGTTAAATATATTGCTTTGCGATGCGCCGGTTTCAATAATGTAGATTTGGAAGCTGCTAAACGTCTTGACTTAAGAGTCAGCAGAGTTCCAGCTTATTCTCCGGAAGCAGTTGCAGAACACGCAATGGCAATGATTCTCACTCTTAACAGAAAAACGCATAAAGCTTATAACAGAGTTCGTGAACAGAATTTTGCTTTGAATGGCTTGATGGGTTTCAATCTTTATCAAAAAACAATTGGCGTTATCGGAACTGGCAATATCGGTGCTGCGTTTGCGAAGATTGCAAAAGGTTTTGGAGCAAGAGTTTTAGCTTACGACATTACAGAAAATCAGGAACTTATAGATCTAGGAATTGAATATGTTTCTCAGGAACAATTACTTTCTGAATCTGATATCGTTTCACTTCACTGTCCTTTAATGGATTCTACACGTCATTTAATCAATGCCGATTCAATCAAAAAAATGAAGAAAAATGTAATGCTCATCAACACCAGTCGTGGCGGCTTGATTGATACCAAAACTGTGATTGATGGTTTAAAATCGAAGCACATTGGTTATCTCGGAATTGATGTTTATGAGCAGGAAGAAAAATTATTTTTCCGAGATCTTTCTCATACAATTATTGAGGATGATACTATCCAGCGTTTGATGAGTTTCCCGAATGTTTTGGTTACCGCGCATCAGGCTTTTTTCACGCAGGAAGCACTTGACCAAATTGCAAATTCAACTTTGACAAGTCTTTCACATTTTGAAAAGAATCAGGAATTTGAAAATCCGAATGCCGTTTTGATTTAGAATCTTATCAAAATAATGAAATAAAAACTTAAAAATTCCTGTCCGAACTAGCGGATAACGAAGCCTTTGTAACATTTTACAAGGGCTTTTTTCATTTTTTTTATTTGTTGATGTAACAATTCTTTATCAACAGTTGTCTTAATAATAAATCAGTTTGAAAATTTTACCGCTGATAATCAATTAGTTAAAATTAATTATAAATTTTATTTACTACTTTGTATTGCCTAATACTTAAAATAATATATATCTTTGCAATGTAAATTATTAGAAACTACAAACTACTTTACTAAAACCTAGTATTATGAAAGCCAAAATCCTAATTGCAGTAATTTTTTTCTCAGGAATGATTTCTGCGCAACAGACTCAGAAAAAAACAGAAGAGACAAAAACCATAGAAGAAGTAAAACTTAGCAAAAAAGTTTTCGTGAAAAAGTCTGATAGATTTGTTTACGATGTGGCTTCCTCTCCTATCGCAAAAGGAACTAACTCTTTCAATCTTTTGCAGCAGACACCAATGTTGTCCAGCACAGATGGGAAGACTTTCAAAATAATGGGAAAATCTAATGTTGTTTTTTACATCAATGGTAAAAGAACACTGATGGATGCTGAAGCCATTACAGAAATGCTGAAAAATACACCATCAGAAAATATCCAGAAAATAGAAGTGGTAACTGTTCCGGGAAGTGAGTTCCAGGTTGAAGCGAATGAAGGTGTCATCAATATCGTGATGAAAAAAAATAAAACGAATGGCTACAACGGAACTTTGAAGATGAACAACAGCCAGAGTTTTTATAATAATCCATCTTCGGGAATTGCCTTCAACGCCAGACAAAACAAATGGTCTTTCAACTCCAACTTCAATATGGGAAGTTATAGAGAAAGAGAAAAATATACATTGACCAACGGTGATTCTACTTTTAGCAATGAGTCTTACGGAACAATGGACGATCCAAACAAGAATTACGGCGGAAGCGTTAATATCGATTATGAAATCAATAAAAAGTCCAATCTTGGTTTCAGCTATAATATGCGATACAACAAGAGTTTCGGGTCTGTTTTGGATATGACGAATTTTGAAAACGGAGAACTTTCCAACAAAACTATAAATCAAGAAGATGCGCAGACGAGAAATCATAACTTTAACCTGAATTATGAAGTAAAAACCGATACGCTTGGAAGTAAATTGACTTCAAACGTCTCTTACTTGTGGTTCAACAGAGACAAAGTGAGTTTAGGTGAATCTTTCCCATTGACTTCAGATGGTAGTTACAGCGCTTTCCAACAAGCTGTTCCTCAAATTATTAATAACTACGCAGCGAATATCGATTATATCAAAAAATTCAAGAACGAAAGTACGTTTGCAATAGGGACGAGTTATAATTATACCAACACAGATAGCGATACGAAACAAAATGATTTTGACGGAACTCAATTTGTTACTAATACGAATCTTTCTAATCATTTCATTTACAAAGAAAATATCATTGGTGCTTACGCTACTTTCGAGAGAAAGTTTTCTGACAAATTCTCTGCAAAAGTGGGAACAAGATTCGAAGCTACCTTGAGTACGGGTGATGTTGTAGGAAAATCTGATATTGGTTTTGAAAGAAATTATAACAATCTTTTACCTTACGCCACATTGAATTATGCCATTAATGATAACAACAACATCAGTTACAGCTTTTCCAGCCGGGTGAGAAGACCTGGATTTGGACAACTGAATCCTTCAAGAACTTACTTTACACCAACCAATTATATTCAGAACAATCCTTTTATGCAGGCTTCCAAGAATTATAATCAGGAAATCAACTATATGTACAAGAATGCTTTCTATGCTAATGTGAGTTTCAACTTTGCTGAAAATGCTTATGGACAATTGCCTCTACAAGGAAAAATGATTGACAATGTAACTGGTGAAGAAACTAAATTTTTAAGATATATCAGAACCAATTACGGCAACAACAAACAATTGGGATTGACTTTGGGAATGAACAAAGCTTGGTTTGGCGACATTTGGACTACAAACTATTCTGCCAATTTTGAATATGCAACTTACAAAGGAAGTGTAACGAAAGATCCAACCTCACAACCTATTGAAGGATTCACAGAGATATTACAACCGTATACAATTGATGTAAAAACCTTGAACACTTTCTTCCAAGCGAACAATATGATAAGATTATCAGCAAAAAAAGATTGGTATCTAGGTGTTAATTACTGGCTGATGCCATCAAGAGAAATGGAAATTGGAAAGCTTCATACGCAACAAAGTTTGGATTTGAACATCAAAAAGATAATGGGGAATTTCACATTCTTAGTTGAGTTAAATGATGTTTTCAATCAGAACATTGATGACATCAGAACGATACAAAATAACGGAAGCTACAACACTGTGAGAAGCTTACAATACAGAAGAGAGTTCAACATCAACGTGACCTACAACTTCGGAAATCAAAAATTGAAAAAAGCAAGAGAAGTGAAATCGGCTAACGATGCCATCCGCTCCAGAACTTAATTATAAAATAAACTCAAACACCCAATCAACTCTATAACTCTCAAACCCTAAAACTCTCAAAATGAAAACCAAGACTCTCATTGCTGCCATATTTTTCTCAGGATTGATCTATGCTCAGGAAACACCTAAAAAAGATTCTGCTGAAACAAAAAGTATAGAAGCTGTTACCTTAACCAAACAAGTTTTCAAGAAACAAAGCGATAGATTTGTTTATGATGTAGCTGCTTCACCTGTCGCAAAAGGTAATACAGCATTCAGTTTGTTGAAGCAAACACCATTGGTTTCTTCGACTGATGACAAAACTTTGAAAATCATCGGAAAAAATAACGCTGTCATCTATATCAACGGTAGAAAAACCAATATGGATGCGGAATCTCTGACTCAGTTTTTGAAAAATACGCCGGCAGAAAATATTCAGAAAATCGAAGTGATTACGCTTCCAGGAAGTGAATATCAGGTAGAATCTTCTGACGGAATTATCAATATTGTTCTAAAGAAAAAAATGACCGATGGACTGAATGGCAATATGAGAATGGGAAATTCACAAAATTATTATAACTCCACTTATGCTGGCGTTTCGCTAAACTACAGAAAAGATAAACTGGGCATTAGCACGAATATCAACACCAGCGAAAACATCCAGGAACAATATTATATCCTGAGAAACGGCAGCAGCACAACCAGCAATCAATCTGAAGGACGCGTGACTGACCCAAATAAAAACCTTGGAGGTTATTTGAACATCGATTATCAGCTGAATGATAACAGCAACCTCGCTTTGACCTGGAATTCCTGGGCGAACAGAAGCTATGGTTCCGGGTCCAATCTTTTTAATACGATTGTTGCTCCCAATGAAGACGGCGATACTGAAACAAGATACAGCCTTACTAAAAATGTTGAAAATTCGCGCTCATATAATAATTCACTCAACCTGAATTATGAATGGAAAACAGACTCACTCGGAAGCAAGCTCAACCTGAATGCGGCCTATCTCAATTACAAAAGATTCCAAAATGCGGATAACAGAACTTACACGACAGATTTGACGAGAGAGCTCTTCAATCCTTCGACTATCATTACACAAAGTACGCCTCAGATTATTAATAATTTTTCATCTACAGTTGATTATATCAAGAAATTTAAGACTGATTTCACGGTAGCAGTCGGAGGAAACTTTAATAAAACAAAAACCGATAACGATACAAAAAATGATACTTATTACTATGACAAAGACGGAAATCTGGTAGACCAATATGGAAAACCAATCAGCGGTCCTATCTCTACGCCCAACCATTTTATCTACGATGAGAATATCTATGGATTCTATGTGACGTTGGAAAAGAAATTTTCTGATAAGTTCTCAGGGAAAATCGGTTCGAGATATGAATTGACGAACAGTGTCGGAAAATCAGATAATTCGGATTTCAGCAACATAGAAAGAGATTATAATAATCTGTTGCCTTATGTGAGCTTGAACTATGCGATTAACGACAAGAACAATATTTCTTATGCTTTTTCCAGCAGAATGAGAAGACCAAGCTTCTGGGAACTGAATCCTGTGAAGAATTATCTAACCAATGTGAACTACACGCAGAACAATCCTTTTGTTAAAGCCTCTTCTGTTTATACGAATGAATTCACGTATATGTTCAAGAATTCTTATTTCCTGATTATCAATCATTCATTGACGAAAAATGTGATTACACAGGTTCCTTTGCAGAGAGACAAAGTAAGATTGGATGCTAATAATCAGCCGGTTTTGGATGCTAACGGGAATCAAATCACAGACAGAGAATTGCGATACATCAGAACCAATTTCGGTGACAAGCAAGAGATGTCTGCAATGATTGGAATGCAAAAATCATTTTTCAAACAATATCTGACCTCCAATTTCAACATCGGGATGCAAAGAAATGTAAACAACGGCTTCCTGAATACAGACCCGATTACCGGTGACGTTTTCCCGGATTATGTCAACAAAATCAAATCTAACAGCTTATTGATTCAAACCAATAACACTGTGAGATTGGACAAAAACAAAACCTGGTTCTTAGGCGTCAACTATTGGTACGTGGACAACCAGCAAATCGAATTGGGAAGGTTAAAATCACTGATGAGTCTGGACGCCAACATCAAAAAAGTCTGGAACGACTGGACTTTTGCTCTGGAAATCTATGACATTCTGAAAACCAATAAAGTCGTGATTACAGATTATCAGGACAATGGCAACTTTAATTACATTAATCAGAATCAATATAACCAAGGTTTGAACTTCAGCGTTACATATAATTTCGGGAACAAGAAAGTTCAGAAAATAAGAGATATCAGCAGCGCAGATAAGGACATTAAAAACCGCACCAGATAACTACATTATATATCAAGTTAAATTTTTCAAAAAGAAAATCCCGTCGAGTTTCATTACAAGACGGGATTTTTGATTTTATTTCTTTGGCAAGAAAACCTCAGCCAACATACATCTTGCGCTTCCACCACCGTTGGTTTCTATCACTTCCAAATCGGAGTAAATAATTTCGCAATATTTTTCGATGGCAGAAACTTGTTCTGGCTTCAAAGATTTGTAAGCACTTTGACTCATTACCAGGAATTTTTCTCCAGAATTATTCTGAACCTGAAGCATATTTCCTGCAAAGTTTTGCATTTGGTCTTCGGAGATTTCTATTAATTCTTTTCCTGAGCTTTTGATGGTTTCAACGACTTTTTCTCTTTCCAAACCGTCATCAATGCAATCTAGGCAAATCACTACAAATTTATCCGCAATGCACATCATTACATTGGTATGATAAATCGGAAGCCTTTCTTCGCCAGCCGTCTGATAAGAATGAAAGACCACGGGTTGAAAACCAAACTCACTACAGAATTTTCTGAATAAATCCTCATCCAATCTTAAAGAAACAGAACCGTAAGCAATCTTATTATCGTGATCGAAAATCATACTTCCCGTTCCTTCCAGGAATTTGTTGTCTTTTTCGGTTTCAGAATAATCGATGATTTCCTTTACCTCAAATTGTTCTTTGATTTGATTGATGATATCCTCACGTCTTTCCAAACGTCTGTTTTCAGCAAACATTGGGTATAGAACCACTTTTCCATCACTATGAAAACTTACCCAATTATTGGGAAAAATTGAATCTGGTGTCTTTGGGTCAAGCGTATCTTTTATCGTAATGACATTGATGCCTTTTGCTCTCAGTTTCTCAACAAAAGAATTGAACTCCATCAAGGCTTCATCCTGAACATTTCCTTCCTGCTGAACCTGAAAATAATTATTAACCGCCGTCTGCTCGTTGAATCCGAAAGCGACTGGTTCTATCATCAAAACTGTATCTGTAGTCTGCATTGTATTAATTTAAAAATCAAGATAAAATTTTACTCTCTTACTAAAGGTAAAGTCGAACATCTTAAAAGACCTCCCATTTTAGAAATTTCGCGGTAAGGAATTTCCTCAACTGTAATTCCCCATTCGTTTCGGAAATGGTCATTCATTCTCGTGAAAGCTTTGTCCGAAACAACTACATCTGGTGCAATTGAGAAAACATTCGGGAACATTTGGAACATCTCTTCATCATTGATATTGAAACAATTTTCTTCGCCAAAAATATCTATCACCAATTGATAGTCATCCTCATCCACAAATCCATTTTTATAAATTACACATTTGTCCTCGCCAATCGGGTTGAACGTACAATCCAAATGTAAAATTCCTTCGTAAGGTTTGGTATCATTTTTCTTCAGATCTAGGTCGATAATTCTCTTTTTGGGGAAATATTCTTTCAGGATTTCGATAGCATATTCGTTGGTTCTAGCGGTTTTAAGATTCCGGTAATCTGGACTATAACTTGTTCCAACAAAAAGAAACTCATCCCAAACAATGACGTCGCCCCCTTCGATATGCGCTTTTTCCGGAAGATTAATCACATTTCTCCAAGAAACCTTGTCGATAATATGCCTGTAAGCTTCCTGTTCGTCGGCTCTGTCAGGAATAATATTAGAAATTATCATTTTATCCTCAATTACAAAAGCTACATCGCGGGCAAAAACCTGATTGTAGTCTTTGATAATTTTTGGACGAAAAACCTCAACATCATATTTCTTCAACACTTTTTCGAACTCTGTCATTTCGAAAACAATATCTTCTTCTGTTGGGTAGATATTATTCTCGATTGTGTTGTACGATTTTGCATCATAACTCTCTGCAAGTGTAGGAACTGGTCCGTTAGATTTTGGTTGTCCTAGAACTACAGATTTCAGCCTTCCTGTTTCGTTTTTGATATTAAGATTCATAAATTCTGAGAATTGAGCAAATATAAATAAAGCTTGGCAATAAAGGATAAATTAGGAATAATATCTGTTGATATAATTAATGCCTCAACTTTTGAAGTTTCAATCTTGATTGTTACAAAAAAATAATCCCCAAAACTTACATTCCGGGGATTATTAATTTTCATTAAATATCTTATCTGTTGTTGATATCTACGTAATCTCTTTTTTGAGCACCTTGATAAACCTGTCTTGGTCTTCCGATCGGGTCGCCTTTCAGTCTCATTTCTTTCCATTGAGCAATCCATCCCGGCAATCTTCCTAATGCAAACATTACGGTGAACATTTCTGTTGGGATTCCCAATGCTCTGTAGATGATTCCTGAATAGAAATCTACGTTTGGATATAATTTTCTTTCGATGAAGTAGTCGTCTTCCAAAGCTACTTTTTCCAACTGCATTGCAATATCCAGAGCCTTATCCTGAATTCCTAATGCTTCTAATAAATCGTCAGCCGCCTTCTTAATGATTTTTGCTCTTGGGTCGAAGTTTTTGTAAACTCTGTGCCCGAAGCCCATCAAACGGAAGCTATCGTTTTTATCTTTAGCCTTGGCAACATATTTAGAAACATCGCCACCATCTTTTTCAATCAATTCAAGCATCTCGATAACCGCTTGGTTGGCTCCACCATGAAGTGGCCCCCAAAGTGCAGAAATACCTGCAGAAACTGATGCAAAAAGACCTGTGTGAGCAGAACCTACCATTCTTACTGTAGATGTAGAACAGTTTTGCTCGTGGTCAGCGTGAAGGATTAATAATTTGTCCAAAGCAGCCGTTACCACAGGATTGATTTCGAAATCTTCATTTGGTAATCTGAACGCCATTTTGTAGAAATTCTCTACATAATTTAAGCTATTATCTCCGTGATTTAATGGTAAACCAAGCGTTTTTCTGTAGGTCCAAGCTGCAAGATGAGCAAATTTCGCAATCAACAACTCAGCTGCAAGATCCATCTCTTCTTTGGATTGTACGTTAACCGCCTTAGGATTGAAAGCAGTCAACGCAGAAGTAAGCGTAGACAAAACGCCCATTGGGTGGGCAGAACGAGGAAAAGCATCAATGATTTTCTTCATCTCCTCTGCTACGAAGTTATATTTTTTGATGTTACCGTTGAAGGTATTAAACTGCTCTGTTGTTGGTAATTCTCCGTGAAGTAAAAGATACATTACCTCCGTAAAATTGGATTTCTCAGCAATCTGCTCTATTGGATAACCTCTGTAGAACAATTCACCCTGATCACCATCTAAGTATGTAATTTCACTGATTGTAGCACCTGTGTTTTTATAACCAAGATCCATGGTAATCAAACCAGTTTGGTCTCTCAGTTTGGAAATATCAATTCCTCTGTCTCCGATAGTACTATCTACGATTGGATATTCAAAGCTTTTCCCGTCGTAATTTAATATAACTTTATTATCTGACATTTTAAAAAAATTTATTTGCTAAATATAACACTTTCAGTCTTAATGCTCAACTGACAAAAGTCATATCTCACAATCGATTCTGTTAATATCAATAATTGAATAAAAAAAATAATTAATTATGAAAAAATCAAATAATTAACAAATTGAATTTCAATTAAATAAAAAACAAAAAGCATCTGGAAAATTCCAAATGCTTTAAATTATAAATTTTTGTTAAATCTTATCTTTTGATTTTGAAGGCCTCCAAACCAGGGAAAATTGCAGTTTCTCCAAGAGCTTCTTCAATTCTCAATAATTGGTTATATTTCGCCATTCTATCAGATCTAGAAGCAGAACCAGTTTTGATTTGTCCACAGTTTTGTGCCACTGCCAAATCAGCAATTGTAGCATCTTCTGTTTCACCAGATCTGTGAGACATTACTGTTGTATATCTGTTTTGTTGAGCCATTTGTACAGCTGCCATTGTTTCAGATAGAGAACCGATTTGGTTAACTTTTACAAGGATTGAGTTAGCTGTATTTTCTTTGATACCTCTAGCCAATCTTTCAACATTAGTTACGAATAAATCATCTCCAACCAATTGAACTCTGTCTCCGATTTTATCTGTCAATTCTTTCCAACCAGCCCAGTCATTTTCCTGCATACCATCCTCGATAGAGATAATTGGGTATTTGTTTGCTAATTCAGCAAGGTAAGAAACTTGTTCGCTACTTGAGAATACTGGCGCATCCGGAGTTTGGAATTTTCTGTAATCGTAAACACCATCTTTATAGAATTCTGAAGCTGCACAATCCAAAGCAATCATTACATCATCACCAGGTTTGTAACCTGCTTTTTCGATAGCTTGTAGCAAAGTATCCAAAGCATCTTCTGTTCCTGTGAAAGTTGGAGCAAATCCACCTTCGTCACCTACTGCAGTAGACAAACCTCTACCATGAAGAATAGATTTTAAGCTGTGGAAAATCTCAGTTCCCTTTCTCAAAGCGTGAGAGAAAGAGTCTGCTTTTACCGGCATTACCATAAATTCCTGGAAAGCGATTGGTGCATCTGAGTGAGAACCACCGTTGATAACGTTCATCATTGGAACAGGAAGTGTGTTTGCATTTACACCACCAACATATTTATAAAGAGGCATTCTCAGTTCAGCAGCAGCAGCTTTTGCAGCAGCCAAAGAAACACCTAGGATTGCGTTGGCGCCTAATTTACCTTTATTAGAAGTTCCATCAAGGTCAATCATCACAGCATCAATCAAATTTTGTTCGAAAACTGGAAGACCAATTAATTCCGGAGCGATCACTTCTTTCACATTTTCTACCGCCTTCAAAACACCTTTTCCTAAGAATTCCGGCGCCCCGTCTCTCAATTCTACCGCTTCGTGCTCACCTGTAGATGCACCAGAAGGCACAGCCGCACGTCCCATTGCTCCACTTTCTGTGAAAACATCTACTTCTATTGTAGGATTCCCTCTGGAATCTAAAATTTGTCTTGCTTCGATAAATGAAATGTAACTCATTGTCTTGATGTTATTTTTTAAGATTTTTATTTTGTTTGCTTTTAAAAAAGCTATGCAAATTTAAACATTTTTAAAATATTAAGTGATGAATCATTTCTTAACATTTATCACATATAATAAAATACGACATTATTTAAGGATTCTATATTTTACTTTTATGATTCCGGCATTCAGGTTGGCTATTTTTTTAAAAGCACCCTGACTCAAATCAAATTCTCTGGAAGGTTTCAATGGTCCTCTGTCATTTACAGTAATGATGACTGATTTATCATTCTCAACATTCACAATTTCTACTCGCGTGCCAAATGAAAGTGACTTGTGAGCACCCGTCATTTTAGAATGTCTGTAAGTTTCTCCACTTGCCGTCTTTTTACCATCAAATTTATTAGCATAATAGGATACAGATGTGGATTTGTAACCAGAACCTGAGTTACGACTTCCACAAGAAATTACAAATATAGTCAGTAACAAAATGTACGTTTTAAATACATATTGGGTTATTCTGTAAAAAGTTTTCATTATTATAATTTACAAAGGTTAATAAATGAAGAATATAAATGTTAATTATTCATTAATATTTTGTTTATATTGCAGGAATTTCTAAATTAGATTTCTAAATCATTTTAGAATTAATCAAAATCTTCTTTTTGAAATGAGTTACGAAAGTATAAAATTAACGATAGACAGAAAAATTGCAGTTGTAACAATCAACAGACCAGAAAGCTTAAATGCTTTGAACGCTCAGGTTCTTAACGATTTGGAAAATGTGTTTGACACTTTGGCTTCTGATAAAAATGTAAACTGTGTTATCGTTACCGGAAGTGGAGAAAAATCTTTCGTTGCGGGTGCAGATATCAAAGAATTTTCTGCTTACAGCTCAGAAAAAGCGAAAGAATTATCAAAAAGAGGACATTCGGTTTTTCAAAAAATAGAAGATTTGAACAAACCTGTGATTGCAGCAATCAATGGTTTTGCTTTAGGTGGAGGATTGGAATTGGCATTATCTTGCCACATACGATACGCTTCGGAAAATGCAAAATTAGGTTTACCGGAAGTAACTTTAGGATTGATTCCCGGTTATGGAGGAACGCAGAGATTGCCAAAATTGGTAGGAAAAGGTTTGGCTAATGAGATGATTTTCTCAGCAAAAATGATTACAGCTGAAAAAGCCAAATCTATTGGTTTGGTGAATGAAGTTTTTTCTTTGGAAGAATTGCTTGCAAAAACTCAGGAATTAGCTGAGCAGATTGTGAAAAATTCGCCATTAGGCATTGCAAAAGCTATAAAAGCAGTAAATGCCAGCGACAAAGAAAATGGGATGGAAACTGAGATTGATTCTTTTGGAGAATTATTTTCAGGAGAAGATTTTAAAGAAGGAGTTTCAGCTTTTCTGGAAAAAAGAAAGCCTGCCTTCAACTAAATTAGAATAATGAATTATAATAAATTCGATATTGCTTATCTTAAGATGGCGTCTGAATGGGCAAATCTGTCTTACTGTAAGAGAAAAAAAGTGGGTGCGCTTATTGTAAAAGACAGAATGATAATTTCTGACGGCTACAACGGAACACCGTCTGGATTCGAGAATAATTGTGAAGATGAAGAAGGAAAAACCAATTGGTTTGTACTTCACGCAGAAGCCAACGCTATTTTGAAAATAGCTAGCAGCACACAATCTTGCAAAGGTGCAACGTTATATATAACAATGTCTCCATGTAAAGAATGCAGTAAATTGATATTACAATCTGGAATCGAAAAAGTGGTTTATATGACCGGCTATTCTGACGACAGTGGATTAGAATTTTTAAAAAACGCAGGAATTGAGATTTTAAACATTACAGAACAAGAATTATATATCTTATGAGATAAATATTATATTTTTAAAACAATTAAAAAAAACACAAATATGAATTGGTCCGAAAAAATTACAGACTTCTCAAATTTTCTAAAATTTGAGAAAAGCTTCTCTGACAACACACTAGACGCTTACGTCAGAGATATCAAAAAGCTGGAAAGCTTTGCAACTACAGAATTACAAGAGGTTTCTCCGCAAAATATTTCTTACGAAGACCTACAAGAATTCATCTATCAACTTTCTAAAAAGAAAATCAGCGAACGTTCTCAGGCTAGAGGAATTTCTTCTATCAAGGCTTTTTTCAAATTTCTTTTGGAAGAAGAGTACAGAGAAGACAATCCTTCTTCCCTTTTAGAAGGTCCGAAATTGGGTCTTTATCTCCCTGATACTTTGAGTATGGATGACATTGACAAAATTATCAACAGTATTGATAAAAAGACAGATATTGGACAAAGAAACCAATGCATTCTTGAAGTACTGTACGGTTGTGGTCTTCGTGTTTCGGAATTGGTAGATTTGAAAATTTCTAATATCAATTTCAAAGAAGGATTCATTATTGTAGAAGGTAAAGGTGAGAAAACCAGATTGGTACCTCTTGCAAGTTCTACGGCAGAATATCTTCACGATTACATCCAAAACGTAAGAAAGAAAATCAAAGTCAACAAAAAGCACGAGGATATTGTTTTCCTGAATACAAGAGGAACTAATATGTCCAGAGTAATTGTTTTCATCATCATCAAAGAATTAACGCAGAAAGCCGGAATCAACAAGAGTATTTCCCCGCACACCTTCAGACATTCTTTTGCAACGCATTTGTTGCAAAATGGAGCTGATTTGAGGTTTATTCAGGAGATGTTGGGACACAGCAGTATTACCACAACGCAAGTTTATACGCATCTGAAAACTGAGGAACTGAGAGATGTTATTTTAAATTTCCACCCAAGAAATAGAAATATAGCTTAAGTTTTTCTTTAAATTTATCCAATGGAAAATTTAAAGTTCTGTCCAAAATGTGGTCAGGAAAAACTACTATGGAATAATATTACCAAATTTAGTTGCAGCAATTGTGATTTTGTTTTATATCACAATACTGCTGCAGCTGTTGCGGTAATCATAAAACATCAAGATGAATTATTTTTCACAGTTCGGAATCAAGAACCTGGAAAAGGAAAATGGGACTTATCCGGCGGTTTCACAGACCCAAAAGAAAGTTCCGAAGAAACTTGCTCCAGAGAGTTGAATGAAGAATTAGGGTTAATAATCAATCCTGAAAAATTTAAATATCTGGGAAGTCAGCCGAACATCTATCCTTATAAAAATATTGATTACAATACTTTGGATTTGTTCTATCTGTACGAAGTTGAGAAAAAATTTGAAATCCAATTAGAAGAGTCTGAAATATCAGAAACTATTTGGATAAAAGCTTCAGAACTCGATTTGGATAAGATTGCTTTTGAATCTCAGAAACGATTTTTGAAAAATTATATTACAAAAAACTAGTTGTCATTTGACAGTGTTTTTAATTAAAAGAAACTCCGGAAATTACTTTCCGGAGTTTTGATTTTATTTCCACTTGATATTGCAACCCAAACTTGGCTTCTGGAAATCTTCCTGCTCAGCTCCTGCCAGAAGATTTTCGAACGCAACGATCAAATCTTCGCCTGTAATTTCTTTTTGATTGCCTGGACGCGAGTCATCCATTTGACCACGATAAATCAAACTTAGATTTTCATCGAAGAAGTAAAAATCCGGTGTACAAGCTGCTTCATAAGCTTTTGCTACATCTTGAGATTCATCATATAAATAAGGAAATTTGATGTTTCTTTCATCTACAAAATCAACCATCATTTCTGGAGAATCTGCTGGGTATTTATCTACATCATTAGAATTAATGGCAATAAATTCAATTCCCTGAGATTTATAATCTTCATACAATTCTTCCAACTTATCGATGATATGAAGAACAAATGGACAATGGTTACACATAAAAATAACCAAAGTTCCTTTCTTTCCTTTCAAAGATTCGAGGCTTTGTAACTCGTTATTTTCTGAAGGATTAGGAAGTTTAAAATCCGGAGCTTTTGTTCCTAAAGCCAACATATTCGAAGGTGTATTTGACATAATATTTTATTTAATATAACAATATAAAAGTGTATCAATTTACCAATTAAAAAAAACCGATTGGTAGATTATCACATTGGTAAATTTGATAACAAAGATAATGCTTCTTGAAGAGAATTATCATAGTTGACCCAATTTACATTTTCCAATTTTCTATTCCACGTTGTTTGACGTTTGGCGTATCGTCTGGAATTTTTCTTGATTTCTTCTATAGCAAAGTCCAAGTTCCATTCACCATCAAAATATCGGAATAGCTCTGAGTAACCAACCGTTTGCAAAGCAACTTTATCGCGGTCAGCAATCAAACCTCTAGCCTCTTCCAGCAAACCATTCTCCATCATTTTATCAACACGAAGATTGATTCTTTCATAAATCACTTCTCTTGGCGCATCAATTCCAATTCTAAGAGTTTCAAAATTCCTTTTGATTTTTGGTGTACTAAGATTTTCGGTATAAGTTTTATTGGTTTGCCAAATGATGTCAATGGCTCGAAACAATCTTCTAGGATTATCTTTATCGACAACTGAAAAATACTCTGGGTCTAATTTCTCCAGCATTTCTTGTAGAATTTCGATACCTTCATTTTCAAAAATCGAAATTAGTTTTTTTTGATTTTCTTCGTCTGCTACTGGCAAATCATTCATCCCTTCCACAACGGCTTTTTCGTACATCCCGCTTCCGCCGACCATTATTGCAACATCTTTCTTGGTAAAAATTTCGTCCAATTTCTTAAGAGCTTCTTCTTCAAAAAGTCCTATCGAATAATAATCGTTGATGCTGAGATTTCCGACAAAATGATGTTTCGCTTCCGCCAATTCTTCGTCAGTCGGCATCGCTGTTCCAATTTTCATTTCTTTGTAAAACTGGCGAGAGTCACAGGAAATAATTTCCGTATCGAGATGATTAGCCAAATCAATTGCCAATCGGGTTTTCCCGATTCCTGTAGTGCCGACGATAGAAATAAGACGTTTCAACAAAAAATTTTTGCAAATCTACAAAATCATTATTTTGATTTAAACACAAAAGACTCGTTTAATAATCCTTTATCAGCTTTTGATGTAAGATGTTTTGTATATTTGATTAAAGAATATTATGAAAACCGAAATCATAAAGCCCAATCACTCTGAACTGAAAAATATTATTCAGTATTTCATAATTTTCAAATCGGAAAGTATCAAGAATATTGAATATACAACATTTCCCAATACCAACCTCTGTCTTGCGATTTATAAACAAAATAACGTCGTTGTTGAACAGAATGGCAACAGCAAGCATCTCTTTACTTTGCAAGGTAATGCAATTTACAAGAGCTATTTATCAGGATTTCACGAATCGAATTTCAAAGTAAGTATCAATGCATCTATTGATGAAATCTGTATCATTTTCCATCCAGCGGCATTACGATTATTTTCTAATATTTCTTATGAGGAACTTATAAAAAGTGATGAAGCATTTCAGATGCTTTTCCCAAAATTTGCGGGAGATTTTGTAGAACGCTTATTCGAGGAAAACAATAATCATAAAAGGATATTAATGCTGGAAAATATCATTCTGAGAAGCATCAACAATCAATATATAACGGAAAGAACGAAGGAAGTTTTACATATCATCCAGCAAAACAAGGGTTTGAAAGTAGGCTCTCTAGCGAAAAAACTTTCTATGAACGAATCTACTTTGTACCGATTGTTTATAAATCAGATAGGACAAAATCCCAAATCTTTTTTGAGAACTGTAAGATTCCGAAAAGCGCTGGACGGAATTCTTCATCTTGAAAAAGAAAAGCTCACCAACATTGCTTATCGAAACCATTATACCGACCAATCCCATTTTATCCGGGATTTCAAAGAGATTACGGGAGAGTCACCCAATCAGTTAAGAAATAAAACAAGCATTCAGCAGGAAGAGCTGGCGTGGATTTATTCCCAACATTAATCTGCACGATTTTTACAATTTTTTGTTCTCTCTTCATTTTTTCTTTGTATTCAAATTTGAATATAAAAAATGAAGAAGCTTCTTATCATTACGCTCCATATTATTTTACTTGGCTTGAGTCCCATAATTTCTGCCCAGCAATTGACACTGAAAGGAAAAGTAGTTAATCAGGATAATAATGCCGTTGCATTTGCAGATGCTTTACTTTTTAAAAATGACAGCATCCCTGTAAATCAAACCTACACAGACAGTCTGGGATTCTTTTCTTTAAAAGCCGAAAAAGGAAATTACCTGCTGAGGATAAAGCAATTCGGAAAGGAATATTTCTCTGGAAATATTGAACTTAATCAAGACCAAGATTTAGGAAACATAAAGATTCAGGAAGCAAAGGCAATAGAAGGCGTAACCCTTACTGCAAGAAAAAAGCTGATTGAACAAAAGGTTGACCGCCTGGTCTACAACATCGAAAATTGAGTCGCTTCACAAGGAATGAATGGCTTGGATGCCCTCAGGAATACACCTATGGTAAATGTCATAAACGACAATGTTTCCATTGCAGGAAAAGGGAATGTTTCTGTTATGATAAACGACAGAATGCTGAACTTATCCGGGAGCGAACTCACGAATTATCTGCAATCGCTCCGTTCCGATGACATTGCAAAATAGAAATCATTACAACACCTCCGTCCAAGTACGAAGCCCAGGGAAACAGCGGAATCATCAACATTATCCTGAAAAAAAATCCAAATCTAGGATGGAGTGGAAGTGTAAACGGTTCTTATCAAAGAAATTCATATAATGGTTTCAGAGCGGGAGCCACAGTTAATTATCAATCCAAAAAAATCAGTTCTTCCTTAAAATTGAGACAATATAATGTAGCCTACAAACCAGAAGGAACACGCAATCTTTTAAGCGATACAAACAGTGTTTATACCTCAGAAAAAAGAAAAGATGCTCCGGATGCTTTGGGAGTTAATTACAGTTTCGATTACAAAATAAATGAGAAACAAAACATCGGTTTTATTTATGATTTCGGCAATCAGCATTATAATATGGATGCCCGTGGAATCAGTCGATATGAAACAAAATCGGTTGCAGATTCTACCTTAATAACCCAGCAACGTCAACGCTGGACAACACCAACGCATACCTTGAACGCTTATTACGACATAAAGCTAGACAGCATCGGTAAAAAACTAAGTTTTACAGGAAATTACCTTAATAACAGTCCTGAAAAAATCAATGATTTCAGTACAATAAATACTGTCAATAATAATGAAGCTATCATAAAAAACAACAGCAAAATGAAATATGCTATATTTTCCGCCCAATCCGACCTTACTTTGCCCTATAAATGGCTAAATATCGAAACCGGTTTGAAATATACTTTGCTTGACAACAAATCGGATGTCGGATATTTTGACTTCGATGGAACCGGCTACGTTCTAAATCCCGATAACACCAATGTTTTTCATTACAAAGAACATAATTATGCCGCTTATGTCAGCTTCCAAAAAGATTTTGGTGAAAAATGGTCGGCAAAGGCAGGACTGCGCTATGAATATACTTCTCTTCAAGGATTTACACCAAATGATGAAAGCAGCAAAATCGAAAAGCAATACGGTAAAATTTTCCCGACCGCCTACATCAGCTACAAGCCAAATAGCAATCATTCGTTAACACTGAACTACTCGAAAAGAATTGACCGCCCCGATTTTCAGTCACTGAATCCATTTCGCTGGTATACAAATCCGTATATGTATTATACAGGAAATCCAGCTTTGCAACCTTCATTTAACGATAATGTAGAACTGAATTATTCCTACAAAGGAAAACTGACTTTTGGACTTTACAACCAATACACCCAAAACAAAACTTCCAATATTGCCCGATTCTCAAATGGAATTTACAGTAACCTTACAGAAAACGGCTACGACCAGAACAGGACAGGAATAAACATTGGTTATTACAATACCTTCTTCAAAATCTGGGAAACATCTGTAAACGCCAATGGTTCTTATACTAAAACAAAACCAACAATTCCTGAATTGGAAAAACTGAAAGTATATTCAATGTCCTATTCTTTCTATAACACCATCACATTGAACGAGAACAAGACCTGGTTTCTGATGCTGAATTTCTGGCATTCGCTTCCTTTTACCTATGCCAACATAAAGCTAAAAGACCAATTAGAATTTTCACCGGGAATAAAAACCTCATTGTTTGATAAAAAATTGCAGGTAAATTTTGTTATCAGTGATGTGTTCAAAACACTCAAAAACAATGGATACTCATACAATGGCAACTTTCGTTCGGAGTTTAACCAATATAATGATTATCGAGGTTTCAAGCTGAGCTTAACTTATTCTTTCGGAAATAAAAAAGTAAAAGGAGTAAATAAAAATATTGATTTTAAAGAGCAAAGCAGGGCGAATTAATTTATTGTAACCTTCATCCATCCGCAATAAATTCTGTGGTTTAATTTTAAGTATATAAAGTAATAATTACTTATTTTTACCATCAGAATGGCTTTCAAATTACCAAACTCCAAACTTCCTGATGTGAAAACGACAATTTTCACAGAGATGAGCTTATTAGCACAACAGGAAAATGCAGTCAATCTTTCACAGGGATTTCCGGATTATCAGCCTGATGAAAACCTCATCCGATATCTCGGAGACTTTGCAAAGCAAGGTCATAACCAATATGCACCTTTGTTTGGAATCAAGGAACTGCGGGAAGAGATTTCCAGGAAATTCAGTATTCAATATCAGGTTGATTATCATCCTGATTCTGAGATTAATGTAACTGCTGGAGCGACACAAGGGATTTTTACCGTCATTTCTTCATTCGTGGAAAAAGGCGATGAAGTCATTATTTTTGAACCGGCTTACGATTGTTACGAGCCTGCAATTATCCTGAATGATGGAATTGTAAAAAGTGTCAAAATGCTTTATCCAGATTATGAAATCAACTGGAATGAAGTTAAAAATCTGGTTTCCGAAAAAACCAAGATGATTATCATCAACAATCCAAATAATCCTTCCGGGAAAACCCTAAAACAGAAAGATATTGATCAATTAATTTCGATTGTAAAAAATACAGATATCATTATTTTAAGTGATGAAGTTTATGAAAGTATCACCTTCGACGAAAAACCTCATCTGACATTAGCCAGATATCCTGAACTGAAAGAAAGAACATTCGTAGTTGGCTCTTTTGGAAAATTATTGCACATCACAGGCTGGAAAATCGGTTATGTTTGTGCGCCTTCGGAATTGATGAATGAGTTTAGGAAAGTTCACCAGTTTAATGTGTTTTGTGTGAATACACCGGCACAATTTGCAATTTCTAAATATTTACAGAATATTGATGATTTCAAATCCATCTCAACATTTTTCCAAGCCAAAAGAGATTATCTTAAAAATGCTTTGAAAGAAACACCTTTCCAATTATTGGATTGTGAAGGAACTTATTTTTTGTCTGCTAATTTTGGCGCAATTTCTGATAAGCAAGACAAGGATTTTTGCTACTGGTTAACTAAAGAACACAAAGTCGCAACCATCCCGTTTTCTGCATTTTACAAAGACAAAACCGATGAAAAAGTGATTCGTTTTTGTTTTGCTAAAGAACAGAAAACTTTGGATAAAGCTATAGAACAATTATTAAAAATAAAATAAATCTTAATGAAAAAATTAATTTTAGTCGCTTCATTATTAGTTGGAGTTAGCGCATTTTCACAAGCGAAAATCGACCCAACCAAACTGAATTATATGCCAGTTGACGTGAGTCCAATGGATGCAGTTTACTATCCGCTTCAGGTGGCTTCATCCAAAACGGAAACGCCGAAAGTGAAAGTAGAATATTCCCGTCCGCAGAAAAAAAACAGAGTCGTTTTCGGGAACCTTATCAAATACGGAGAAATCTGGAGATTTGGGGCAAATGAAAATTCTGAAATCAAATTTTACACGCCTGTGAAAATTGGTGGAAAAGAAATTCCTGCTGGAACTTACAGTATTTTCGCAATCCCATTTGAAAAAGAATGGACAATTGTTCTTAATTCTGATACAGATAAATGGGGAGCATATTTCTACGACAAAAGTAAAGATGTTGTGAGGTTCAATGTTCCGGTTGAGAAAACAACTTCTCCAATTGAGTATTTTTCCGTGACTTTTGTACAAACAAAAACGGGAGCAGATTTGTACGCTGGCTGGGATAGTACACAGGTTAAATTCCCGATTGAGTTTAAATAATTTTATACTTGATTTTAAAATCAAAAAAACCTCCTCAAATTTTTGAGGAGGTTTTTTTGTACACTAAAGTTCTAATAAATCTTCGAATTTTTCTATCTGTTGCTCGGAATTTTCTACGTTTCCAAAACCGTAAGCAGCATAAATAAAGTCAACGCCAGCTTTTTCGGAAGATTCTTTGTCCCAAATAGTGTCGCCAACATAAACTGGATTTTGTAGATTATTTCGTTCAACAATGAGCCGTATATTCTTGTCCTTTGGTAAACCGTCGTTGCCAAAACATTCGAAATCTTGAAACAAATCTTCAAAACTAAAAAACCCGATGAAATTCTCGATGTAACCTTTCATACAATTGCTGACAATGAAAAGTCTATGATTTTCTGCTAATTTTTCAAGTGTTTCTTTGACTTTTGGAAACAATTCTCCACCATATTTTTTAAGATATTGGCTTTCTTTCTTTGCATAAATTGTTTCAAATTCCTTTAGCTTTTCTTTCGGAACAAAACTGAAATGTTGCGCAAAAATATCGTCCATTTTCATCCCAGAAAAATCTCTCACGGTTTGAGACGTAATATTGATATCAAATCCAATTGCCTGAATGCTGTCGTTAAAAGCTCTGACAACGGTTTCCGAAGCATTCCAGAGTGTTCCGTCTAAGTCAAAAATAATGCTATCTCTCTTCATAATCTAAATCATAAACCATTCATTTACAAGACTTGCGGCTAATCTTGCGGTTCTTTCCTGTATATCAAAATTGGGGTTGACTTCTGCCACATCCAATGCTTTTGTTTTCTTTGATGATAAAATATGATGGTAAATCTGCATAAATTGACGGTCAGCAAAAATCCCATTATAAGCAGGCGCACTGACACCTGGCGCAATAGACGCATTGAAAACATCCATACAAACCGTGACGTAAATAACATTCACATCTTCTAAAAACGAGTTGATTGTAAACATTAAATTCGGAAGATTTTCGGAGTAAATTTCGTCAGCCAAAATATATTTCATCCCAAAATCATCTGCAATCTCGAACAATTTTCTAGTGTTACTATCTTTCTGAATCCCAATATGCAAAGAATGAATCTCGCCTTCCTTTGCAATTTGCCAAAAACCGGTTCCAGAACTTGCCAATCCGTTTTCTGGTTCACGATTATCAAAGTGAGCATCGAAGTTGATGATTCCTATTTTTTGATTGGGAAAAGCTTTTTTAATTCCTGAATAATGAGCAAAAGTGACTTCGTGTCCACCTCCTAAAACAACAGATTTCCCTTGTTTTGATAACACTTTCGAAACTTTTTCGGCTAATAAATTCTGAGTTGCTTCGAGGTCATTATTTTCACATTTGATATTTCCGAAATCTTTCAGTGAAAATTCGAAATTAACAACAGGAAAGTTGGACATATTTTTTCTAATCAAATCTGGTGCTTCCTGGGCTCCTACTCTACCTTTATTACGTTTCACGCCTTCATCTACAGCAAAACCGTGTAAAACGAAATCATTAGGATTAATAGTTTCATAACCCGTTTCTCTTTTCACTCGTTGGAAAATTCTGTGATACGATTCTTCTTCGCCATCAAAACGGCCTGTCCATTCAAACATAATTTAGATTTTTTCTCCGTTGATATAAACACTTTTCGGCTTCAAACTTCCTTGGTGATAAAGGATGTTCTGGAAATTATCTGTTTCGTAAGTGATAAAATCTGCCTTTTTCCCTTCTGCTAAAATCCCTCTGTCCTCTAAACCCAAAGCATAAGCTGCTCGGAAAGTTATTGCAGCTAAAACTTCCGCTGTAGTCAACTTCTGATATGTCGCCAAAATCGAGGCTTGAGTAACGAGATTTCCCATTGGCGCTGAACCCGGATTCCAGTCGGTTGCAATTGCTAAAATCCCTCCTTTATCCAGAATTTCTCTTGCCGGAGCAAATGGTTCGCCTAAACCTAAACTTGCACCTGGCAAAGCAATCGCCACCGTATTTGAATTAGCAAGAAACTCAATATCTTCATCGATAGTCGCTTCCAAATGGTCAGCAGATTTTGCACCAACTTCCACAGCAATTCGTGAACTTCCAGCCGTAAACTGGTCGGCGTGAACTGTGATTTGAAAGCCTAATTCTTTAGCTTTCAAAAGGAAAGTCTTGCTTTCTTCCGGCTGAAATGCTGATTTTTCAATAAAAATATCAACACGGCTAGCAAGGTTTTCTTCTTTTACTTTTGGTAGAATTTCATCCAAAATATAATTAAGATAATCTTCCGATGAACCTTCGAAATCTCTTGGTTTTAAATGAGCGGAAAGGCAAGTGGGAACCAAGGTTGCTTTGGTTTTTGCCTGAGCTTTTTTTATAGCTCTCAACATTTTCAGTTCTTCTTCCACATTCAATCCATAACCACTTTTTATTTCAATTGTTGTGATGCCTTGATTTAACAAAATATTGACACGTTCAAGGATTCCATCAACCAAATTATCTTCCGAAGCTTGTCTTGTATGCTGAACGGAACTCCAGATTCCACCACCAGATTCTGCAATCTCAAGATAAGTTTTACCTGCATTTCTCATCGCAAAATCATTCGCCCGATTTCCTCCAAAACAGATATGCGTATGTGCATCTACAAAAGCTGGAAGTGCGATTTGCTCATTATCAATAAAATTGATTTCAGAATCAGGAAACTTTTGTTTCAGAAAATCGAAATCGTTGACGTCTAAAATTTTTCCATTTTCTGTTAAAATTCCGCCATTGGGAATTATTTCTAAAGATTCGTCTTGTAATTTTCCTTTGAGTGGAAGATTATTGAGTGTAATGATTTGCTTGAATGGACCAATTAGTTTCATATATAATCTTGAATCGTAAAATTAAAAAAAGAGATGCAATTGACATCTCTTTTCTTTTTAAAATATTTCTCTTCCTATCTTGAGAATATTATCACTTTTTCCCATTGAATAAAAATGCAGAACAGGAATTCCAAAATCTAAAAGTTCCTTGCTCTGGTTAATCGCCCATTCTATTCCAACTTCGCGAACATCATTATTGGTTTTGCATTTTAAAACTTCATTAATGAGAGTTTCTGGTAAATCGATTTTGAAAACCTGTGGCAACATTTGCAAATGTGTTTTGGTAGCAATCGGTTTGATTCCCGGAATAATCGGAACGTCAATCCCAATTTCTCTGGCTTGCTTTACAAAATCGAAGAATTTCTGGTTATCAAAGAACATTTGAGTTACAATATAATCTGCGCCTGCTTCTACTTTTTTCTTCAACATCTGAAGGTCATAATTCATAGAAGGTGCTTCAATATGTTTTTCAGGATAACCCGCAACACCAATGCAAAAACTGTTATCAACGTCCGATTCTATCTTGCCGTGAAGATATTCTCCGATTCCCAAATCGTGAATCTGTTTTACCAAATCCGAAGCATATTTGTGTCCGCCTTTTGAAGGTTCAAAATATTTTTCCCCTTTCATCGCATCACCTCGCAAAGCAACAATGTTATTGATTCCCAAATACATACAATCCACCAAAAGATATTCGGTTTCTTCTTTAGTAAATCCACCACAAAGTACGTGTGGAACGGTATCAACATTATATTTATTCTGAATTGCCGAACAAATCCCTAAAGTTCCGGGACGCATTCTTGTGATTTTTCGCTCCATCAAACCGTTTCCTCTTTCCAGAAAAATATATTCTTCTCGGGAAGTTGTAACATCTATAAATGGCGGTTTGAATTCCATCAACGGGTCGATATTCTTATACAAATCGGCGATTCCAACACCTTTTTGAGGCGGAACAATTTCAAAAGAAAAAAGCGTTTTGCCGTTGGCGTTTTTTATATGATCAGTAATTTTCATTTAATAATTTTAAATAGTATTAATCTGCTAAGTTTGGAGCCAGCCATTTTCTAGCATAATCTAACTCAACATCTTTTCTTTCAGCAAAATCTTTTAATTGGTCTTCATCAATTTTTCCTACTCCGAAATATTTAGATTTTGGATTCCCAAAATAATAACCTGAAACTGCAGCAGTTGGCCACATTGCCAAACTTTCGGTTAAAGTCACGCCGATATTTTCTTCAACTTTAAGTAAATCCCAAATGGTCAGTTTTTCTAAATGATCGGGACAAGCTGGATAACCTGGAGCCGGACGAATTCCGAGATATTTTTCTTTGATTAATTCCTCGTTATCCAGCGTTTCATTTTCAGAATAACCCCAGTATTCGGTTCTGACTTTTTTGTGAAGATATTCGGCGAAGGCTTCTGCAAAACGGTCTGCCAAAGCTTTTACCATAATGGCGTTGTAATCATCATTTTGGTCTTCATATTTTTTTGACAACTCATCAGCTCCGAAACCTGTACAAACACAGAAAGTCCCAATATAATCCTGTTTTCCGGAATTTTCAGGCGCAATAAAATCACTTAAAGCAAAATACTCTTTCCCTTCGGATTTCTTATGTTGTTGTCGCAGAGTTCTAAAAGTCGAAATCACATTCTGATTTTCATCATAAACCAAAATATCGTCCTGTTCATTTGCATTCGCTGGAAAAATTCCGAAAATCCCTTTGGCTTTGAAACTCTTTTCTTTCAGGATTTTTTTGAGCATTATCTTAGCTTCATTGAACAAAATCGTCGCTTGTTCACCCACAACATTATCAGTCAAAATCTCAGGGAATTTTCCAAACAATTGCCAGCTTCTGAAAAACGGTGACCAGTCAATAAACTCAACTAATTCATCCAGATTTTGGTCTTCGATAATAGTAACTCCCAATTTTTTAGGTGTTGGAATATTTTCGTTTTTCCAATCGATTTTGAATTTTTTCTCACGAGCTTCTGCAATCGGAACATACTCTTTATCAACTTGTCGGTTCAGGAATTTTTCACGGAATTCATCATAATCTTTTCTGATTTCCAAAGCATAAGCATTGGATTTATCTCGATTCAAAAGAGAACTCACAACACCAACCGCTCTGGAAGCGTCATTCACGTGAACAACTGTACTGGAATATTTTGGCGAAATTTTTACCGCTGTATGTGCTTTGGAAGTGGTTGCACCTCCAATCAATAAAGGGAAATTAAGATTCTTACGTTCCAGTTCGTCTGCAATATGAACCATCTCGTCCAGACTTGGTGTAATCAATCCGCTTAATCCAATCACGTCCACTTTTTCATCAATGGCCGTCTGAATGATTTTTTCTGCCGGAACCATCACGCCCAAATCCACAATCTCATAATTATTACAACCCAAAACCACGCTTACAATATTTTTCCCGATATCGTGAACATCGCCTTTCACTGTTGCCATAAGAACTTTTCCGTTGGATTTTTGAGTCTGGTCTTTTTCTGCTTCGATGAAAGGCTGAAGATAAGCCACCGCTTTTTTCATTACTCTCGCCGATTTTACAACCTGAGGCAAGAACATTTTTCCGCTTCCGAAAAGGTCGCCGACAACGCCCATTCCTGTCATCAGATTTATCTCAATCACATCAAGCGGTCGTTTTGAAGTTTTTCTAGCTTCCTCTGTATCTTCTTCTATAAAACGATCAATTCCTTTGACTAAAGCGTGTGTAATTCTCGATTGTAAATCCTGTTCTCTCCAAGCGAGGTCTTCTGTTTTTTCTTTTTTAGTTGATTTATGTTTTTCCGAGTAATCCAGAAGTTTTTCTGTCGCATCGTCTTTTCTGTCTAGCATTACATCTTCAACCAATTCCAATAAATCTTTCGGAATTTCGTCATAAACTTCCAGCATTGTCGGGTTCACGATTCCCATATTCATCCCAGCTTTTATGGCATGGTAAAGGAAAACAGAGTGCATTGCTTCTCTCACAGAATCATTTCCACGAAAGGAAAATGAAACATTGGAAACGCCTCCACTTACTGAAGCATTTGGAAGATTGGTGCGAACCCAACGTGTTGCTTCGATAAAGTCAATCGCATTTCTGCGGTGCTCATCCATTCCGGTTGCAACAGGGAAAATATTGAGATCGAAAATAATATCTTCGGAAGGAAAACCAACCTGATTCACCAAAATATCATAAGACCTTTTGGAAATTTCGATTCTTCTTTCGTAATTATCGGCTTGTCCAACCTCATCAAAAGCCATAATAATGGCCGCTGCGCCATATCTTTTAATCGCTTTTGCCTGCTTGATGAATTCTTCTTCTCCACCTTTCAAACTAATGGAATTCACAACTGGCTTTCCCTGAACAACCTGTAATCCGGCTTCCAGAATTTCCCATTTTGAAGAGTCAATCATAATCGGGATTCTGGCAATGTCTGGTTCGGAGGCAATCAGATTCAGGAATCTGACCATTGCGGTTTTGCCGTCCAAAAGCCCGTCATCCATATTAACATCAAGAATCTGAGCACCGCCTTCTACTTGGTTTCTTGCAATATCCAGAGCTTCGGCATATTTTTCTTCTTTAATGAGACGAAGAAATTTTTTGGAACCGGCAACATTGGTTCTTTCCCCAACGTTGATAAAGTTGGATTCGGGTGTTATAATTAAAGGCTCGAGACCTGATAATTTCAGATATTTTCTTTTACAATCTGTTTCCATAATTTAATTTACAATGTAAAAATTACCAACAATAAAATGAGATTCTTCACTTCGTTCAGAATGACACTCTGTCTGATAATCGGTAAATAGATACATTGTTATGCTGTTATATTAAGTTTTCTCGGATGGTAAGCTTGTGCCAAATCCGCAATCGCTTTGATATGGTCCGGCGTTGTTCCGCAGCAACCACCAATAATATTGATTAGACCTTTCTCCAAATATTCCTTCACCTGCTCTGCCATTTGACCGGCTGTTTCGTCGTATTGGCCGAAAGCGTTTGGTAAACCTGCGTTTGGATAAGCCGAGATTCCGAAATCTGTGTGATTGGCAAGAATTTCCAGGTAAGGCGTCAATTGTTTTGCTCCTAAAGCACAGTTGAAACCAACACTTATCAAATCCATATGTGAAACAGAAATCAAAAATGCATCAGCCGTTTGCCCACTCAAAGTTCTTCCAGAAGCATCGGTAATCGTTCCTGAAACCATAATTGGAATAGTGATATTGCGTTCTTCTCTTATTTCATCAATGGCAAAAAGTGCCGCTTTTGCATTCAAAGTATCGAAGATTGTTTCAACCAAAAGGATGTCTGAACCTCCATCGAGCAAAGCTTCTGCCTGTTGTTTGTAAGCGATTCTGAGTTCGTCAAAAGTGATAGCTCTGTAACCTGGGTCATTGACGTCCGGACTAAGGCTTGCCGTTCTGTTGGTTGGTCCGATTGAACCTGCAACAAATCTTGATTTGTCGGGATTCTGAGCGGTAAATTCATCACAGACTTTTTTAGCAATTTTGGCAGATTCATAGTTAAGTTCGTAAACCAGATCTTCCATATGATAATCCGCCATTGCAATGGTTGTTCCGGAAAATGTATTGGTTTCGATGATATCTGCGCCTGCCAAAAGATATTTTCTATGAATTTCTTCAATAGCTTCAGGTTGCGTGAGAGACAGCAAATCATTGTTTCCTTTCAATGGCGATTTCCAGTCTTTGAATCGCTCGCCTCGGTAATCTTCCTCGGTGAAATTGTAGCGCTGAATCATCGTTCCCATTGCTCCATCGAGAATGAGAATTCTGTTTTTCAGTGCGTTGTATAGTTGTTCTGAATTATTCATTTTTTAATTTAATTTTTATCGTCGATTGAAAGACCAATCTTCAACATAGCCCCGATAGGAACGGCATCCTTTTTTGTTTTTCTGAAAATTTTCTATTGATGACAAAACGTCGTAAACAAAAAAGATATAGTGGATAGCGGGTTGGGAACTTGTTTCGAAGACGAAAACTTGTTGCTCCTAATTCCTTCGATTCCTTTAGTCTAAAGCTTGTTTTAAATCATTAATTATATCATCAATATTTTCTAAACCAACGGAGCATCTCACCAATCCGGTAGTAATTCCAACTTCACTTCTTTCCTCATCGGAAAGTTTGGAATGCGTTGTGGAAGCAGGATGTGTAACAATCGTCCTTGTGTCTCCCAAGTTGGCGGAAAGGGAACACATCTTAATTCTGTTCAGGAAATTTCTACCGCCCTCGGTACCGCCTTTGATTTCGAAAGCAACGATATTTCCACCTAATTTCATTTGTTTTTTGGCGATTTCATAGCTCGGATGAGATTTCAGGAACGGATATTTTACCAATTCTACATTGGGATGATTTTCCAGAAACTCAGCCACTTTCAATGCGTTTTCGCAATGTTTCTCTACCCGAATCGCCAAAGTTTCCAAACTTTTGCTCAAAACCCAGGCATTGAATGGCGACATCGCCGGACCAGTGTTCCTTGCAAACAGATAAATCTCACGAATTAAATCTGCTTTTCCAACCGCAACACCGCCTAACACTCGCCCTTGACCGTCAATCAATTTCGTTGCTGAATGAACCACCAAATCTGCCCCGTATTTAATCGGTTGCTGCAAGTAAGGTGTTGCAAAACAATTGTCAACTATGAAAATCAGATTGTGTTTTTTAGCAATCTGTCCGAAAAACTCCAAATCCAACACTTCGATTGCGGGGTTCGTCGGCGTTTCCAGATACAAGATTTTTGTATTTGGTTTGATGTATTGTTCTACGTTTTCCGCATCTTCTGCTTTGAAATAAGATGTTTCGATATTCCACTTCGTGAAATATTTTGTGAATAATGTGTGAGTAGAACCAAATACCGACTGACAACTCACAATATGGTCGCCCGCATCAAGCAACGCTGCAAATGTTGAATAAATCGCCGCCATTCCTGTTGCAAAAGCGTAACCGGATTCCGCACCTTCCATTTTCGTGATTTTATCAACAAATTCTGTGACGTTTGGGTTGCTGAAACGGCTGTAAAGATTCTTGTCTTTTTCTTCTGCAAAACTTGCACGCATATCTTCCGCATCTTCAAATACGAAGCTTGACGTGAGATATAACGGCGTGGAATGTTCGTCAAACTGAGTTCTTTCGGTTTGAGTCCTTATGGCTTGTGTTTCAAAATTTTCCATAAAATTTTAATTTACCAATGCAATAATCTACCAATGTAACAATGAGATTCTTCACTTCGTTCAGAATGACACTGCTTATAAGAATTGGTAAATTGCTACACTTTTATATTGTTACATTGATTTTATTTTGTTTCGCTAAGTCTTAAAATATCTCCGAAAACGCCTCTTGCAGTCACCTTGGCTCCGGCTCCGGCTCCCATAATGACAATTGGATTCTCGCCATAACTTTCTGTGTAGATTTCGAAAATAGAATCGGAACCTTTAAGTTGTCCTAATGCCGAATTGGCTGGCACAGAAATTAATTTGACATCCAACTCTCCTTTTTCTTTTTGTAAATCGCCGTGCAAATCGCCGACATATCTTAACACGTGGTCTGGTTGCTGATTTTCTTTGATGTTCTGGTATTCTGAATCCAGTTCTTGCAATCTTGAAAGGAATTCTTCTTTGGAAACTGACAATAGAGTTTCCGGAACAAGATTCTGAATATTGATGTCATCAAATTCATTAATCAAATCCAGCTCTCTTGCCAGAATCAACAATTTTCTTGCAACATCATTTCCAGATAAATCTTCGCGTGGATCCGGTTCGGTGTACCCTTTTTCCAAAGCTTCGTTGATAATGGTTGAGAATTTATCGTTACGAAGCGAAAAATTATTGAAAACATAACTTAATGTTCCGGAAAAAACACCTTTGATTCTTGTAATATTTTCTCCTGAAAGATGCAATAATTTAATGGTGTCAATTAGAGGTAAACCAGCACCAACATTGGTTTCATAGAGGTATTTCTTTTTATTTTTTTCTAATAATTTCCTGAAATTCCGATATTCTGAGATGGGTAATGTGTTGTAGATTTTGTTAGAGCCAACGACATCAAATCCGTTCTCTACAAACACAGGATAATTTTTAACAAAATCTTTGCTCGCCGTGTTATCTACCATCACCAAATTTTCCAAATGATGTTCATTTACAAAATCTACCAAAGACTGGACACTGGATTCTGTTTGAGAATATTTAATTTTCTGTCTCCAATCGCTTCCGAAACCGGCTTTGTTGAAAGCTACTTTTCTGGAATTGGCAATTGCAACGATTTTCAAATCCACTCTTTTACGATTCAGAATATCGTAAGCTGAATCCAAAATCTGCTCAACCAAAGTCCCGCCAACATTACCGTGACCAATCAAAGCGAGATGAACGGTTTTCGGTTTTCCGTAGATTTCGGTTTCGATGATATTTTTTGTGATTTCGGTTTGGTTATCGGTTACGACGATATTCACTCTTCCAGCAGAAGCGATTTGACTCAACAACAATGGGAAAATTTTATTACGCTGAAGTTCTGATAAAATCTTATTGTAATTTTCCGAAACAAATCCGATCACACTTAGGTTTTCGATGCTATAAATATTGCTGACTTGTCCATTGTTTTTTTCTTTTTCGAATTCTTTATTCAGAAAATCAACTGCATCAGAAGCATCATTCTCATCTACAAGAACAGAAATTCCATTTTCAATCGCTTGTTGGGAAATAACGCCCACACTGATTCCTCCTCCATTCAAAACCTGAAATATGCGTGAATCAACGCCAATCTGTCCAAGAAAGTCTTTCCCTTCGAAATTCACCAAAGCTTTGTTTCTATAAATATTAATTGCATTCTTGTCTGTCATCAGTTCAAAAAAATAGGTTTTAAAATGGTGTTCAGTTGCTCATATTCCATTAGAAAAGCGTCGTGGCCGTGGATGGAATTAATCTCGTGATACTGAACGTTTTTGTTTTTATTTTGTAAAAATTGGTAAGTATTTTTAATTTCAAAAGCCGGATAAAAAAGGTCCGAATCTACTGCTACTAAATGAATCTCTGCATTGATATTTTCCAATTCATTTTCCTTTCCATTAATGTTCATCAGAAGATGATTAACAAGCTTGTAAGCCTTTAAACTAAACCTTTCGTTTAATCGTTTTCCGTGGAAATTGAGCCAGTCGTGAGACTTTAAAATCTGCTTTTCAGAATCTATTTCTCTATTGAATCTTGAATTAAGAGATTCCGGCGTTCTGTAGCATAACATTGCGTGAACTCTGGCTTTCTCAAGCGGTTTCTCCTCTGATTCCAAAAGAAATTTCTGAACCAGACATTGAGAATGTAACCAATCCGACGTTTTGAAATCTGTTGCAATCGGGATGAATCTTTCTGCTAAATCATTCTGCAAAGTCAACATTTCCCAACCGATAGAACCGCCAACAGAACCGCCAACTAAAGCAAATAGTTTTTTAATATTCAGGTTCTTTAATCCTTGCAGAAAAATAGATGCAATATCCTTCGTTGTGAAATCTTCGTAATTCTCAATGAAAAATCCGTCAAAACCATTACCCGGAATATTGAAACAAATTATTGTGAATCGATTTGTATCAATTACTTTCCCTTCTCCAACCAGAGATTTCCACCAGCCGTTTTCTCCGGCAACATCAGAGTTTCCTGTCAAAGCGTGATTAATCAAAACAATGGGAGCAGAATACAATTCTTTTCCAAAAAGCTGGTAGCTTAATTGGATATCGAGAACTTTTCCGTTCTTAGTTTCGAAATGTCGAATGTTGATATGTTGTAGCCTGTTTTCCAATTTTGTCTTATAAAAATTGAAAATGCTACGGGAAATGTAGAATAAATGTCTAGGTTATCTTTTCCGCCATTGCGGATAGAATTTAGCACCTTCTTCGTTCCCGAAGGGTTGCCAAGGTTTCACAGAGTCTAATCTCTCCACCTTTCTCGATAACATTTTCAATATGTGAATGAACAAATTCGACTGCAAATATAGATAACAAATTGCTGTTTTTCCAAATAAACTGAAAAAAGTCAGTATAAATTTTTTATTAACAATCCAATTTAAGAAATTTATAACAGCAATTGTGTACAATATTTGCTTAACCAACTTCATCAAAAAATAAACAATGAACATTAATCTTAATAAACAAGTGGCCATTGTAACTGGTTCCAGCAGCGGGATAGGGAAAGGAATTGCTATCAGTTTGGCAAAATCCGGAGCAATCGTTATTGTAAACCATTCATCCGAACATTCCAGACCGGAAGCTGAAGAAACACTAAAAACCATTGAAGAAAACGGTGGCGAAGGTTTGATTATCCAATGTGATGTGAGTAAGGAAGACCAAGTTTTGGCGATGTTTCAAACCACAATTGACAAATACGGAACTGTAGATATTCTCATCAACAATGCAGGCTTGCAACAAGACGCTGCTTTTATTGATATGACTCTCGAACAATGGCAAAAAGTAATCGATGTGAATCTTACGGGGCAATTTTTATGTTCAAGAGAAGCAATTAAAGAATTCCTGAAGCGTGGAATGACCGAAAAGTCCAAAGCGCTTGGAAAAATCATCAATATCAGCAGTGTTCACGAGACGATTCCGTGGGCTGGGCACGCCAATTACGCTTCCAGTAAAGGTGCGCTCAGAATGCTGATGCAAACGCTGGCTCAGGAATATGGAAAACAAAAAATCCGTGTGAATAATATTTGTCCGGGCGCCATCCAAACACCAATCAACAAATCCGCTTGGGATAACAAGGAATCTTTTGATTCTCTGATGACCTTGATTCCGTATGACAGAATCGGGCAGCCGGAAGATATTGGAAATTTAGCCGTATTTTTGGCGAGTGATTATTCGGATTATATTACCGGAGCGAGCATCTATGTGGATGGTGGGATGACGACGTTGGAAAGTTTTGCAGACAACGGATAATAATTATTAATGATGAATTATATAATTATTAATGATTTTTTGTTGAATGTTAATGCAAAGATTTTGAAGGGCTAAGGATTTTAATAAGGCTGAAAATCGATATATTTTTATTTTGTCATTTATCTATTTCGCCAATTATTTATGGTTGAAAGAATGGAAAATCGTCAACATAGCCCCGATGGGAACGGCATCCTTTTTTGTTTTTTTAGATTCCTGACTTTGTTCGGAATGACAAAGCGCCTGAAAAACAAAAAAGATATAGTGGACAGCGGGTTGGAATGTTCTAACAAATGTACAACCGTGTTGCTCCTAATAAAAAAGAATAATTATTCTTGAAAAATAATTATAAAAATGAATGAAGAAGAAAAATTAAAAAATCCAAATTGGAAAAAGTGGGGACCTTACGTGAGCCACCGTCAATGGGGAAATGTACGTGAAGATTACAGTACCAACGGTGATGCTTGGGGATTTACCGGTCACGATACAGCGGAAGCGTGGACTTACCGCTGGGCTGAGGAAGGCATCGCAGGAATCTCGGATGAGAAGCAACAGATGTGTTTTGCACTTTCTTTTTGGAATAAAAACGATTGCAGAGTCAAGGAACGTTTTTTCGGACTGAGCAATTATCAGGGAAATCACGGCGAAGATATCAAGGAGATTTTTTATTATCTGGACAATACGCCGTCTCATAGCTATATGAAGATGGTTTACAAATACCCCATCAATGCATTTCCGTACGATGACCTCATCAATACGAATGCGCAGCGCTCCAATAAAGATCCCGAATACGAAATCATTGATACAGGAATCTTTGATAACGATGAATATTTTGACATTTTCATTGAATATGCAAAAGCTGGCGAGGATGATTTTTTAATCAGAATTGATGTTCATAACAGAAGCAATCAACCCGCTCCAATAGTAGTATTGCCAACACTGTGGTATAGAAATAACTGGATGTGGGGTTATAATGATTACAAAGCGAAACTTGGCTTTTCTAAGCCGGGCGAAATTGATGTTCATCACGATAGTCTGAGCATCAAAAAATTATATTCCAGAAACAGAAATGTGGATGCTTTGTTTTGTGAGAATGAAACGAATAGAGCAAGGTTATTCAATCTTCCGAAAACAGAAGGTTTTTTCAAAGATGGAATCAATCAATATATTACAAAAGGTTTAGATACTATTAATCCATCTAAAACCGGAACAAAAGCGTCTCTTCATTGTGAAGAAATCATAGAAGCAAATAGCAACAAGGTTTTCGAATTCCGATTGTCACCTCATATTATGGATGATGCGTTTTGGGATTTCGATGAAATCGTTTCGAGACGAAAGCAGGAAGCCGACGAGTTCTATGCGAATATCCAAAAAGATATTGAAAATGAGGATGAGAAGAATGTCCAGAGACAAGCGTTTGCGGGTTTGCTTTGGAACAAACAATTCTATCATTACAATATCGGGAAATGGCTAAAAGGTGACCCTAATTTTCCAATCCAAAGAAAAGGTTTTGTACGAAACAGCAACTGGGAACATCTTCATAACAAAGATATTATCTCGATGCCCGACAAATGGGAATATCCTTGGTATGCGACTTGGGATTTGGCGTTCCATTGTGTGAGTTTTTCTGTAATTGACTCAGAATTCGCTAAGAATCAATTGATTACTTTGACGAAAGAATGGTATATGCATCCGAACGGACAAGTTCCGGCTTACGAATGGAATTTTGACGATGTTAATCCGCCGGTTCACGCCTGGGCAACTTTCCGAGTTTTCAAAATCGATGAAAAAAACAATGGAAAACCTGACTTGGCTTTCCTTGAAAGGGTTTTCCAAAAATTACTACTGAATTTCACCTGGTGGGTTAACCGAAAAGATTACAACGGGAAAAATCTTTTTGGAGGCGGATTCCTTGGTCTGGATAACATTGGAGCGTTCGATAGGAATATGGAATTCAATGAAGGTGAACATCTCGAACAGGCCGACGGAACCAGCTGGATGGCAATGTACGCCCTGAATATGATGCGTATCGCAATGGAACTTGCGACTTACAATCCGGTTTATGAAGATATGGCGATTAAATTCTTTGAGCATTATCTTTATATCGCCGAAGCAATGGAAAACATTGGGGAAGACAAGCAAGGACTTTGGAATGAAGAGGACGGATTTTTCTACGATTTGCTCCAATTGTCTAACGGCGACAGTGTGAATCTGAAACTGAGAAGTATTGTTGGACTGATTCCGATGTTTGCCGTAGAAGTGGTGGAACATAGTATGTTGGAAAAACTTCCGGAATTCAAGAAAAGAATGGAATGGGTTCTGAAAAATAAACAGGATTTGACCAAATTGGTTTCTCAATGGTATGTTGAAGGCGAAGGCAACAAACATCTTTTAAGTATTCTAAGAAAAACAAGATTAGCGAAAGTTCTGACCAGATTGGTGGACGAATCTGAATTCTTGAGTGATTACGGAATCCGTGCGATGTCTAAAGTTTATGAGGAAAATCCTTTCAGATTTACCGTTCACGACCAAGAACACGTAGTTTATTACACGCCTGCAGAAAGTGATAGCCGCATGTTTGGTGGCAACAGTAACTGGCGCGGACCAATTTGGTTTCCGATTAATTTCCTGATTGTAGAAAGTCTGCAACGTTTTCATTTCTTTTTTGGCGATGCTTTGACGATTGAATATCCAAAAGGAAGTGGTGTTCAGAAGAATCTGGAAGAAGTTTCAAAAGATATCAGCGACAGACTTTGTAATATTTTTCTGAAAGACGAAAACGGAAACAGAGCCTTCAATGGTGGTGTAGAGAAATTTAACCAAGACCCGCATTTCAAAGATTATATTATGTTCTTCGAATATTTCCACGGTGACAATGGTCGCGGTGTCGGCGCTTCCCATCAAACCGGATGGACTTCTACGGTGGCGAAGTTGATTCAGCCGAGACTTTCTAGTCGATAAAATAAAAACCTTATCAAAATCGGATAAGGTTTTTTCATTTATTCTACAACTTGTCCATTGACGCTGACTTCATAAGTGATTTCAACATTTGGCTCAAGCGTTTTTGAAACAGAACAATATTTTTCAAAAGATAATTCTGCTGCTTTTTTTGCTTTTTTTGGATCGATTTCACCTTCTAGGAAAAATTTCACTTTGATAGATTTGAAAGGCTTTGCTTCATCTACCTGAACTCTTTCGCCTTCTACTTCCGCTTTGAAATCTGTAATCGTCTGACGTTGTTTTTTCAAAATCGAAACCACATCTATTCCGCTACAACCGGCAACCGCCATCAAAACAGATTGCATTGGAGAAACTCCTTTTGCATTTGGTAAAGTCGTATTGTCTAATAAAATAGAATTTCCTTGTTCGTTGGAACATTCAAACAAAAAATCATCATTGATTCTATTAAGTGTAATTTTCATTATGTTAAATTAAAATCAAAATTACAAAATCATAAAACAGCATCGGTTAATTTCATTCGCTATTTTAATATATTTGACAAAACTTTTAATCCTATAAAATGAGAGCTTTCTTATTGATAATTGCTTTATTGAGTAGCAATGTCGCTTTTTCACAATCCGAAGCAACCAAAACATCAACATTAGCAGATTCCAAAGCAGAATTTCCTGGCGGACAAGAAGCCTTCCGAAAAGAATTTATGAAAATGGTTCACGCTTATGTTGATATTACGGCTTACGCTGTGAACGGAAAATTTTCTTTTATCATTACGATTGACGAAAAAGGGAAAATGAGCGAGATGAAAATCTATCCAAAAGTCAGAAACGATGAAGAATTCAAACAGGATATGAATTTTGCGATGAAACGTATTAAGAAAAAATGGAAACCCGCAATCACAAATGGCGTTCCTGTAAGCTCTAATATTATTTTTGATATCAATTTCACCTCAGAACATTCTGATGAGGAATTTTAATTTTTTGACATCAATAGAATTAATCTGTTTATATTATTGACTGCCATTCTGTCACAATATTTTGTATCTTTGCAGACTTAAACAGTTCAAAGTTTTAGGTTCAAAGCTCATTTAGCATTGGATTTTAAATACTGAGCTTTAAATATATATGTAGTGCAGGAAAAATATATAGACGAGACCAAACAAGGAGAAGCCTTCGCCATAGCAGAAAGACCAGAAAATGGTAAAAAACTGTTTTTGGAAAGTTATGGTTGCCAGATGAATTTCTCTGATTCCGAGATTGTTGCATCCATTCTCAACGAGCAAGGTTATAACACGACTCTGAAACAGGAAGAGGCAGATTTGATTTTGCTTAACACTTGTTCTATCCGTGAGAAAGCAGAGCAGACGGTTCGTATGCGTCTCGCTCAATTCAAAAATCTTAAAAAAGAAAAACCCAATCTTACTGTTGGTGTTCTTGGCTGTATGGCTGAGCGACTGAAAACCAAATTCTTAGAAGAAGAACAATTGGTTGACTTGGTTGTTGGACCGGATGCTTACAGAGATCTTCCAAATCTTTTGAAAGAAACCGATGACGGAAGAGACGCCATCAACGTAATTCTTTCAAAAGAAGAAACTTACGCAGACATCAACCCTGTTCGTCTTGGCGGAAATGGTGTTACAGCTTTTGTTACGATTACAAGAGGTTGTGATAATATGTGTACTTTCTGTGTCGTGCCTTTTACAAGAGGAAGGGAAAGAAGCCGCGACCCACATTCTATCATAGAGGAATGTCTTGACCTTTGGAATAATGGCTACAAAGAAATCACACTTCTTGGACAAAATGTTGACTCTTATCTTTGGTACGGCGGCGGACCTAAGAAAGACTTCGCAAAAGCAACTGAAATGCAAAAATTAACTGCGGTAAATTTTGCACAATTGATGGAAATGGTTGCAACTGCAGTTCCGAATATGAGAATAAGATTCTCAACTTCTAATCCTCAGGATATGAGCTTGGATGTTTTCCGAGTGATGGCAAAATACAATAACATTTGCAAATATGTTCACCTTCCTGTTCAAAGTGGAAGTGACAGAATTCTTGATTTGATGAATCGTCAGCACACACGCCAGGAATATTTGGACTTAATTAAAAAGGCTAAAGAAATTGTTCCGGACATTTCTTTTTCACAAGATATGATTGTCGGATTCTGTACGGAAACTGAGGAAGACCATCAAGATACATTATCATTAATGAGAGAAGTGGAATACGATTACGGATATATGTTCGCTTATTCTGAAAGACCTGGAACGCCTGCTCACAAAAAGATGGAAGACGATATTCCTGCAGATGTTAAACAAAGACGTTTGGCAGAAGTGATTGCTCTACAAGGTGAATTATCCAAAAAGAGAATGGCTTCTTACGTTGGAAGAGTTCACGAAATTTTGATTGAAGGCATTTCCAAAAAGAATAAAACCCAATGGAAAGGAAGAAATTCTCAGAATGCGGTTTGTGTTTTCGATATGTTGGAAGGACAAAAAATTGGTGACATTGTTTCAGTTTTCGTTCACGGGAATACGCAAGGAACACTTTTGGGGGAAACAGTTTCGTAAATTCATCAAGCACAAATGAAAAAACAGATTCTTATTATTTTTCTTCTACTTTCTTTGGGGATTTCTGCCCAAATGGATAAAGAGAAGTGGACTGAAGATATAAAATATCTGCAAAGTAATCTGACCAATAAACATTACAATCTTTTTGCACTCCGTTCGGAAGCGGATTTCACGAAAGACATTAATAATATCATTTCTAAAACGGATGAACTTAGTGATTTCCAAATCGCATTGAAACTACAACAAGCGCTTGCAAAACAAGGCGACACACACACCAATTTATCATTAAAAAAGTTCATCGATAAAAATCAAGTTTTGCCATTGAGCTCTTATTTCTATGGCAATGACTTGTATGTTACCTTGACCAATTCTGAAAACAAAGAATTATTAGGTGGAAAGATTTTAGCCATTAATGGTTTTGATATTAAAACAATAACAGACAGCTTATCTACTTTGTTCCCAAATGAAAATTTGGGTATTTTCAGAACCCGAATTCCTGAGATTTTGCCTTTTAATCAAGCTCTCAAGAATTTTGGTTTTTCTAAGACTGATGATGTAAAGATAAAATATGAAAAGGATGGAAAAATATCAGAGAAAACAGTTATTCCATCGGTTATAACCAAAGAAAACAGAGTAAAGATCACTCTAAAAGCGTTGACTTTTCCACAGGAAAACAAGCGTAAATATTTCGAGAAAAAATATTTTGACCAAGAGAAAATCCTATACATTCTTTACAATGTTTGCACGACCAACGAAAAAAATAATCCAGCTTCTGATAATCCTTTAAATTTTGGAGAATTTGAGGATTCAGTTTTCAAAATTATCAAGGACAATAAAGTTGACAAGTTGATTTTCGATATGCGATATAATGGTGGTGGAAGTTCCAAACAAGGCAGAGAATTTGTTGAAAAGCTTGCAGCCAATAAAGAAATCAATAAAAAAGGTCATCTTTTTGTCGTTTTAGGGCGTGATACTTTTTCTTCCGCAATCCTGAATGCCTCAGATTTTCAAGACGAAACCAAAGCTATATTTGTGGGAGAAGAAACATCCGGAAAGCCTAATCATTATGGGGAACTTCAGAGTCTTGAGTTACCTAATTCAAAATTAAAATTGACCTATTCCACATTTTATTTCGTAAGAACTAAAAAGAAAAACGTCAATACTATAAAACCAGATTATCTGGTAGAAACATCTTTTAATGATTATGTTAATGGCATAGACCCCGTTTTTGAATTTATAAAAAATTATCATTGATGAGTGTTCAACGACAATTATTTGACGAAATCTCCCAATTATTAGAATTGGCAAGAAAACGTGTTGTGACCAGCGTAAATCAAACGATGGTCATTACCTATTTCGAGATTGGAAGAATGATTGTAGAAGATGAGCAAAATGGAGAAAATCGTGCAGAATACGGAAAAGCGATTTTAAAAGATTTGTCTTTGCATCTGACAGAGAGATTCGGGAAAGGTTTTTCTCAAAGAAATTTGGAGCAAATGAGACAATTCTATTTGTCTTATTCAATTCCGCAAACACCTTCTGCGCAATTGAAAATTTCAACGAATACAAATCCGCAGACAGTGTCTGCGGAATTACAAAAACCTAATAATCAATCTTTTGAAATTTCAGAAACAACTTCCCGAAATTTTTCTTCAAAATTAAATCTTTCTTGGTCTCATTATCTAAAATTAATGAGAATCAAAGATTTAAATGAGAGGAAATTCTACGAAATCGAGGCATATAAAAATAATTGGAGCTTACGAGAATTACAAAGACAATATTGATGTTGAAAATTTTCTACATATTATTTCTTCTACCTGTATTTTTCAGTTGCCAATCTGGGAAAAGTGTAACCATATATCCGAATAAAGTTGGGAATATTGTTTTTGATAAAAACATAGACAGTCCGGATTTCAAAAGATGTATGGACAAAGATTATGGAATCCAGTATTATAGTGTCAACGATTCAAACGGTCTTCTATACAAAGGCGAAAAATTTGCAATCATTCAGGAATTAGAAAAATTAAATTTGTCTTCTTCAAAAAAAACAAATGGCTACATCACAATCCGCTTTGTAGTTAATTGTGAAGGAAAAACAGGATTTTTCCGTGTTCAGCAGATGAATGATAATTATTTGGAAGAAAATTGGGACAAGGACTTTTCCGTGAAGCTTTTAAACTTCACCAAGTCTTTAAATGGTTGGATTGCCAAAGAAAGTCGAGGAACAAAATTAGATTATTACCAATATTTAACCTACAAAATTACCGATGGAAAGGTTTCAGAAATATTACCTTAGTTTAATTTTCCTTGCGATATATTCACAAATTTCCGCACAGGCTAATTGCAGTGTTTTCAAAGAAGAAAATTGCAGGAAAGCTTGCGAAATTTCTAATCAGGCCAGTGAATATCAAGGTCTTTCTTTGTCGCAATTAGCATTTGACAAAGCCATAGAAATTTGTCCAACTTACGATAATGCTTATTTTGAAAAAGCTGTTCCTTATCTCAAAAATGGGGATTTTGTTACTTGGAAAGTTCTGATTGACAAAGCAGTTGAACTTAACCCTAAAGAACATTTGGGATATCGTGCTTGGTGTAGATATCAGTTTCTGAGAGATTACAAAGGTGCAATTGAAGATGTTGAAGCTTTAGAAAAAATCTATCCAACTGGATATTTGGGATATTCTGCCAACGGCGATTACGAATTGCATATTGCAAAAGCGATTTGCTACTCAGCGATCGGACAAAAAGAGAAAGCGGTTTCTATCATAGAAAATCAGCTGGCAAAAAAAGACCATAATGTTGGACTATATGACCATTATCAATTAGGCGTCACTTATTTTGAATTAAATCAATACGACAAAGCCTTAGAAAATTTTGAAAAACAAAGCAAAGTTTACGATTTTGCAGAAAATATATATTTTAGAGCTAAGGTTTCTAAAATCAGGAACAAAGATTATTTGGATTTGAAAAGTTTAGCCCAGAAGTCTTACGACGAAGGAAAAATAATGTTGGAAGGCTATACGCATCATTTCAACAAAGTTTACAGAAAGCAGATTGCCGAACTGTAAATTAATTTAAAATCAAAATCCAAAAATCTCCGATTCAAAATAAAAATCGGACAAAAAAATTAAAAAAATGGCAGACTTACAATCTATAAAAACACGCTTCGGAATCATTGGAAATTTTCCGGCACTTAATCGTGCTTTGGAGAAATCGATTCAAGTTGCTCCTACAGATATTTCGGTTCTCGTAATTGGAGAAAGTGGTGTGGGAAAAGAATTTATCCCGAAAATTATCCACTCAGAATCTAGAAGAAAACATCAGCCTTACATCGTTGTAAATTGTGGAGCAATCCCAGAAGGAACCATTGATTCAGAATTATTTGGCCACGAAAAAGGAGCGTTCACTGGCGCAACTTCTACAAGAAAAGGTTATTTTGAAGTGGCTGATGGGGGAACAATTTTCCTGGATGAAGTTGGTGAATTACCTTTACAAACTCAGGTTCGTCTTTTGAGAGTTTTGGAAAGTGGAGAATTTATGAAAGTTGGTTCTTCTCAAGTTCAAAAAACAAACGTCAGAATAGTTGCTGCAACAAATGTCAATATGATGAAAGCCATTCAGGATGGACGTTTTCGTGAAGATTTGTATTATCGTTTGAACACGGTTCAGATTGATATGCCAGCTTTGCGAGAAAGAAAAGGCGACATCCATTTGTTATTCAGAAAGTTTGCGATAGATTTTGCTGAGAAATACAGAATGCCGGAATTGAGATTGACAGACGATGCCGTTGCTTATCTAGAAAATTATGCATTTCCAGGAAACGTTCGTCAACTTAGAAATTTGGTAGAGCAAATGACCGTTGTGGAACAAAATCGCGAAATCAATTCTGTAAAATTAGCCGAATACATTCCGATGAATGCAAATCTTCCGGCTGTTGTTCAAAAAGGTGGCGGCGGAAGCTCCAGCTCAGATTTCGGTTCGGAGCGGGAAATTATGTACAAAGTTCTCTTCGATATGAGAAACGACATCAATGATTTAAAATCCTTAACTTCGGAGCTTATTAAAAGTAGAGGAAGTTCTGACCTTAGCTCTCAGGAAAAAAATCTGATTAACAGAATTTATACGCCGGAATCAGCTCAGAGCGCAAACCCAAATTCTTTGCTTTACTTCGAAAATAATAACAATAATCAAAGTCAGGTTCATCATCCAACGATTATTTCTGAGGACGAAGACCATCATTATAACGATGTAGAAGATATTGAAATCGAGGAAGCAAGACCAGAATCTTTATCACTTCAAAATAATGAAAAAGATTTGATTATCAAAGCTTTGGAAAAACACAAAGGTAGAAGAAATAAAGCTGCGGACGAGTTGGGAATTTCGCAAAGAACACTTTACAGAAAAATAAAACAATATAATCTTGAGGAATAAAAAGACTCAAGAAAAAAGGCAAAAGATTCAGAAAATGATTCCAAAATATAATCGCAATTCATTGTTGAGCACATTCAAAACTTGTATATTTTTACTTGTTTCTTGTTTCTTGATTTCCTGTTATAGCTTTTCAGGTTCTTCTTTGAGAGAAGATATGAAAACTATAAAAATCAATATGTTTCCAAACAATGCTGCCAATAATCTCCCGAGTCTAAGTCAGGATTTTACGGTAGCTTTGCAAAATCGTTTTCTTCAAAGGTCTGGTTTGAAAGGCGCTTTGGAAAACCCGGATTTGTTGATAGAAGGTGAAATAACAGATTACAATATCACGCCGACAAGTATTGGTGCCGCAACCACTTCTACAACCGGAAATGTAGTGCAGGCGCAACAAAACAAGTTAACGATTACTGTAAAAGTACATTACGAAAACAGCAAAGATCCGACATTAAGTTTTGACAGAACTTACAGTGATGAAGCGGTTTTCAACAGTGATTTGGACTTGAACACAATAGAAACCTCACAGGTAAAAATTGTGAACGAGAGAATCATCGTCAAAATTTTCAATGATATTGTAGCCAATTGGTAAAATAATGAATACTAGAGTTTTAGAGTTAATAAAGAATCCAAAAATAATCACTGAATCTGATTTGCAAATTTTGCAGTCAGAGTCGGAAAAAACGCCTTATGCACAAAGTATAAGAGCACTTTATCTTTACGGAATCAATCTTTACAAACCAGAGAATTATAAAGAAAACCTTTCTAAAACAGCGGCTTATACGACAGATAAAAAAATACTTTATCACTTCATTAATTCTGAGAAAATTTCTAAAAAAGAATTGACGTCAACATCAATTGCACAAGAAGAAAAAACTGAAAATCAATCAACTAGCGACAAAGTAACGGAAGAAACAAAACCTGCAGAATCTGAAATTGTAACTGAAATTGAAAATACAGAAACGCATTCTGTTCTGAATAAATTTGATGTTGAGAAAATCATCGAAACTGAAAATGCAGAAAATTCGGAATTCATAGTTGTAGATGGCGAAAAGAATCGTTTGCTTTATGATGGTGAGGAAAATTTCTTGGAAGAAAAATCTTCGCAAGTTGATTTGGAAGCTTCGAAAGAATCTGGACAACTGGTTTTAAAAGAAGAAACTGAAACTGTTAGCACTCAAATTATCATCGATGAAAATCCTGCGGAAGAATCGATTTCTGAGCCGGAACATATTGAAGATATTTTGACTTTAGAAGAAACAAAAGTTGAGGAAATTGCTGTAGAACAAGAATCAGAACCGGAAGTTTCTTCTAATGACATCAGTTTTGGTGGCGCTCAGGAGTTTCTCCCCAATGTAAAATTCTCGATTCCAAAAAATCATTTAGATTACTTAAATCCTCCGAAAAAAGAAAAGCAAGAGGAGAAAATAATCGAAGAAAAACCTGTTATTAAATCTGACTTTAAGGAGACCTTTGTAGAAAATATTTCGGAAGATGATATTGATGACAGTCAAATCAGTTTTGAGAACACACAATCTTTTGAAGTCGCTGAACCGAAAAAAGCAGAGGAAACAGAAATAAAAGCAGAAAACCCAATCCAGGAAGAGAGGAAAGAAAATGAAATTAATTTTGAAAAAAATCAAACTTTCGAAATTAATGAAACGGAAGCTCCAAAAGTAGAAATCAAACCAGAAATTACTGAATCAAAAGTTGAAGAACCAGTTTCTGAATGGAAACCAATGTCATTCTCTGCCAATATTCCAGATGCTTTGATTGGTAAAAGTAAACCTGAAGAAAGAGAAATTCCGAAAATCATAACAAAAGTTGACATTGCTCCAGCTGAAGAAGTTGTGATTCAACCGGAAATCATTGCAGAAAAAACTCAAGAAGAAGAAGAAAATAAAATTGAGATTTCTGAAGAAGAAAGACCAATTCTAAACGTTTCGTTCTTTGGAAATGATGTTTCTAAAATCGAGGAGAAAAAAGAAATTATTCCAATTCCTGAAACAATTGAAACAAAAGAAGTTCCTGCAAGCAATGTCGGAACATTCATCAATACTTGGCAAAGTTGGTTGAAAATCGAGAGACCTGCACAAACAGAAGAAATTGCTAAAGTCAAAGAAAAGATCATCGATAATTTCATAGAAACTAATCCAAAAATCTCGCAACTAAAAGAGGAAAGCAACTACGTTGTGAAAGAAAAGAAAGACGATATTTCTCATTTGATGACGGAAACTCTGGCAAAGTTATATACAGAGCAAAAATTATATTCTAAAGCTATAAAAGCTTACGAAATACTTTCTGAGAAACATCCGGATAGAAAAGATTACTTCGAAGAAAAAATTGAAGAGATAAAAGAAATCAGAAAATCATAAAACCAAAAGTCCCGAAAATTCGGGACTTTTTTTATTTCAATTCAATAGGATTATTTCGGCTTTTGATTTCAGCTTCCATTCGTTTTTGTCTTGCCTGCATTTCTTTTGGATCCATTCCTGGTCGGTTTCCACCACCTCGGCCGCCAGTATTTCTTTGAGCATTCACGAAACTAGCTGGGTCTTTTTGCATTTTTTTCTCCATATCGGTATATTTAGATTTGGAAAGTGAGATAATTTGCCCTCGATTCAAAGGCTGATAGATTTCTGCAATCTTCTTAGTTTGCATCAAATCGAAAGAATAATCACCTTTTGTATCCTGAACTTTTACAATCAGTCCCGGCAAGCCAGAGAATTTGTAAGGCCCGTCCTGGAAAGGAATTTCTTGCGTAAACCAAGCGTACCAAGTCCTGCCACCAAATTTTGTTTCTGCTTTTTGTGTTTGGTAATCTCCGATTTTCACAGTTTCTGGTAAGATTTTCCATTCAAAAACGGGTGTTTCCGGATAAGAATAATTATCTCTACCAATTCTTGATTTATAAACCAAGCTTTGATTAGTAAGGTCCTTTTCTATAGTAAATTGGAGATTGCTTCTCAAATTCTGCATTTGTTCTCTGTCAAAATTATTGGTCGCACGCATCCTTTCCATCAAAGAATCTCTTTTCATAGAATTTTCTGCATAGAACACAGATTTTTTCCCATCTGTATCCAAATAAGCAGATTCTGTTTTTTTCTCAACATTGGTAGAATCTGGCGACAACGTTACCTGATAAACAAAGCGCGTATTTTGCTGCGCCATAACAAACGGCATTGCCAACACGCTTAATATTTTTAATAATTTCATATCTTATTTGTTACTTAATTCAATTGGGTTTGTATTTCCAAAACTCATCATATTACCATTTCCGGAAGAGCTTCTTGGCGTATTTCCTATTTGCACATCCGGAGCTCCCATTTCGCCATTTGGCATTCCACCATTCATTCCTTGTCCGGGTTGGCCACCAAATCCGTTGTTCATTCCACCTCTTTGATACATCCCTCTTCCACCACCTGGATTGAAATTATCCAAATCAATTTCCGAATCTTTACTCTTTGCCATTTCCATTTTTACAGAAGCTTTATCGCCTTGGAAATTAATTCTTGTAGATTTTCTCGCGTCTGCTTTTATATCTTCCGTAAAAGTATTCGGGATTGATAATTTTTTGACAAAATTAAATTTGTAATCGCCTTTATCATCTTCCAGCTTCAAAATCAATCCTGGTAATCCTGATAGTTTGTAAGGCCCATCAGAGATTTTAATTTCCGGAGCAAACCAAGCCGTCCAAGTTCTTCCTCCAAAATTTACAGTTGCTTTCTGAACTTTATAACCATTAAGATTTGAAGTCTGTTGAGAAACATCCCAATTCATTTTTCGGTCTTCCTGATAATAAACCTGTCTCGAGCCAATATTTTCTACAAGATTTATCGCTCTGTTTTCATAATTTTTTTTGATGAAATATTCAAAAAAAGTAGGCTGGATTGATTTTCCGTTAGCTAATTTTGGGAATTCCTGCTTATTCTTTTTTGATTTTTTCACATCCAGATTTCCTTGACTTTTCAAAACTGCAACCAAAGAATCTCTCAACAATTTACTTTCACTAATGAATAACGATTGATTATTTTTCACATCCAGAAAAGTCGTCTCTACCTTCATATCTACAAGATTTATCGTATCAGGATTCACTTCCGTACGATAAACATATCTTTCGGTCTGGCTAATCATTTCTCCAAAAAAGAAAAACAGCATCATCAAAATAAAAATCTTCTTCATAAACTAATTGTTTGATTAACAAATCTCAGCAAAGTTAATTATAAGAACAATCAGAATTAATAATTGTTTCTTTTTTGATAAGAATTTAACATTAACAAACTGTTTTTCATTATAAAACGAAATGATAAAGTCTATTTAAAATCGTTAAAATAGATGCTGTCGATTTGAGATTGCGGAAATTAGTTCGTACTTTTGTAGACTAAAATCAGTCTAAATAAAAACAATGATACAAGTAAGCGACCAGGCAAAATCCAAAGCAGCTCAGTTGATGACTGAAGAAGGCTTCAACCCTGAGACTGACTATATAAGAGTGGGCGTAAAAAGTGGCGGATGTTCCGGACTAGAATACGTCCTGAAGTTTGATAATGTAAAAAATGAAACCGACCAAATCTTTGAAGATAATGGTGTACGCGTAATCATCGAGAAAAAATCGATTCTTTATCTTGCCGGTACAACTCTAGAATATTCAGGAGGTTTGAATGGAAAAGGTTTTATTTTTAATAATCCGAATGCTGCAAGAACTTGCGGTTGTGGAGAATCTTTTAGTTTATAAAATATGTCTAAATACACCGAAGACGACCTAAGAGTCGATCTCGAAAATCAAAAGTACGAATTCGGATTTGAAACCGACATTGAATATGAGGATTTCCCGATTGGTCTGAATGAAGACATCATTCGTGCTATTTCTGCCAAAAAAGAAGAACCACAATGGATGACCGATTGGCGTCTGGAGTCTTATAGAATTTGGTTGAAAATGGAAGAGCCCAATTGGGCCAACATCAAATATCAAAAACCCGACTTTCAAGCCATCAGATATTACGCTGCTCCAAAGGCAAAACCGGAATTGGCAAGTCTTGATGAAGTTGACCCGGAATTGTTGAAGACTTTCGCAAAATTGGGAATCAATATCGAGGAACAAAAACGTTTAGCGAATGTTGCAGTTGATATTGTAGTGGATTCAGTATCTGTAAAAACGACTTTTCAGGAAACCTTGAAGGAGAAAGGGATTATCTTTTGCTCTATTTCTGAAGCAATTAAAGAACATCCGGATTTGGTAAAACAATATATCGGGAAAGTTGTTCCAAGAGGCGATAATTTTTACGCCGCTTTGAACTCCGCAGTTTTTTCTGACGGAAGTTTCTGTTACATCCCAAAAGGTGTAAGATGCCCGATGGAATTATCAACTTATTTCCGTATCAATCAGTCTGGAACAGGACAATTCGAAAGAACTTTGGTCATTGCTGATGAAGGAAGTTACGTTTCATATTTGGAAGGTTGTACAGCTCCATCTAGAGATGAGAATCAGCTTCACGCTGCGGTTGTTGAATTGATTGCCTTGGATGATGCTGAAATCAAATATTCGACTGTTCAAAACTGGTATCCTGGCGATGAAGAAGGAAAAGGCGGGGTTTTCAATTTTGTGACGAAGAGAGGACTTTGCGAAAGAAATGCAAAAATCTCCTGGACTCAGGTCGAAACTGGTTCTGCTGTAACTTGGAAATATCCTAGCTGCATTTTGAAAGGCGATAATTCGGTTGGTGAATTTTATTCAATCGCGGTTACCAATATGCACCAATATGCAGATACAGGAACGAAGATGATTCACATCGGGAAGAATACCAAATCAACCATTATTTCCAAAGGAATTTCTGCCGGAAAATCTAATAACTCTTATCGTGGATTGGTAAAAGTAATGCCGACTGCAAAAGGAGCAAGAAACTTTTCTCAGTGTGATTCTTTGTTGATGGGTAATGAATGTGGTGCACATACTTTTCCTTATATCGAAATCAAAGATCCGACGGCGCAGTTGGAACACGAAGCAACAACTTCGAAAATCGGGGAAGACCAGATTTTTTACTGTAACCAAAGAGGAATCGACACAGAAAGAGCAATTGCTTTGATTGTCAACGGATTCAGCAAAGAAGTTTTGAATAAACTTCCAATGGAATTTGCTATTGAAGCTCAGAAATTACTTGAGATTTCCCTGGAAGGTTCGGTTGGGTAATTTATAAACATTAAGAAGTTAAATTTTTTCTTAAATTCTCAATGTTAAAGAATTAAGGAATTGATAAATCAATTCTTTTGAAGAAAATTAAATATGACCAAAACAGAAGTAACACAGCTCTCTTACGATATTGTAGGATGTGCAATCAAGGTTCATAAAGAATTAGGACCAGGATTGTTGGAAAGTGTTTACGAATTATGTTTGGCTTATGAATTAAATGAAAAAGGATATTTAGTTAATCAACAGGTTACTACAAAAATCAATTACGGAAAGATTGAAATTGAAACTCCGCTAAAGATTGATTTACTTGTCAATGATACAATCATTGTAGAAATTAAAACTGTTGAAAAATTATTACCTGTTCATCAAGCTCAATTGATGACTTATATGAAAATTTTGAAAAAGCCTCAAGGACTTTTGATTAATTTTTATACAGATAATATTACTAAGTCAATGATTCCATTAGTGAATGAATATTTTTCAAAACTGCCGGAATGAATTTTAAAATATTAAGGAGTTTAAGATAAATAGTAAAACTTAAAACCCTTAATTTAAATCAATTTATTGATTTACTTAAAAAGAAATAGAAATTTAGAATCAACTTAAATTCTTAATGTTAAAAATAAAAAACAAGTTTTAAACATATATAATGCTTAATATCAAAAACTTACACGCCAAAATTGAAGATGGCGACAAAGAAATTTTAAAAGGAATCAATCTTGAAATAAAACCAGGCGAAGTTCACGCTATTATGGGACCGAACGGCGCCGGAAAATCGACTCTTTCTTCTGTGATTGCAGGAAAAGAGGATTACGAAGTAACAGATGGAGAAATCCTTTTCGAAGGAGAAGAAATCGGTGAAGATGCACCTGAAGAAAGAGCACACAAAGGCATTTTCCTTTCTTTCCAATATCCTGTGGAAATCCCAGGAGTTACTGTTACCAATTTCATCAAAGCTGCTCTTAATGAAACAAGAAAAGCCAACGGATTGGAAGAAATGGGCGCTAAAGAAATGCTTGGTTTGATTCGTGAAAACTCTGAAAAATTAGGCATCAGAAAAGATTTCCTTTCCCGTTCTTTGAACGAAGGTTTCTCCGGTGGTGAAAAGAAAAGAAACGAGATTTTCCAAATGATGATGCTAAACCCGAAATTGGCAATTCTTGACGAAACTGATTCTGGATTGGATATCGATGCATTGAGAATTGTTGCTGATGGTGTCAACAAATTTAGAAGTGAAGGCAATGCAGTCCTTCTGATCACACATTACCAAAGATTATTGAATTATATTCAGCCAGATTTCGTTCACGTTTTGGCAGATGGAAAAATCATCAAAACAGGAGACAAGTCTCTTGCATTGGAACTGGAAGAAAAAGGTTACGATTGGTTGTTGAATTAATCAAATGAACAAAGTAAATTTAGCAGAAAAGTTTCAGCTGTTTTCAGAATACTGGTCGCCAAAAATAGTAGGAGAACTTAATGGGCAACAAGTAAAGCTGGCAAAATTCAAAGGCGAATTTGTCTGGCATAAACACGATAATGAAGACGAAATGTTTTTCATTGCTGAAGGAACTTTGAATATTGAATTTCGTGATAAAACAATCACACTGAATAAAGGAGAATTTTTAATCATTCCGAAAGGAGTAGAACACAAACCTGTTGCTGAAAACGAGGTTTTGGTAATGTTGTTTGAGCCTGCGACAACACTTAATACAGGAAATACAGAAAACGACTTGACTAAACATCAGTTGAATTGGATATAAATAAAAAATGAGTTTACAAGAACAAACTATAAATAATCACACTTCATTTTTAGAAACGCTTCGTCATTCTTTTTTGAACGAAGAGAGAAAAACTGCGCTTCAGAAATTCGAAGCGAAAGGTTTTCCTACCAAAAAAGATGAAGAATACAAATACACGAATCTGAAGGAAATCACGGAAAAAAATTACAATTTTTTCCCTTCAGAAGCTCATCATATTACCAAAGAGCAATTGGATGAATTGCATTTGGGCGAAGAACATTTTGATTGGATTGTGTTCATCAATGGGAAACTTCACAAAGAATATTCTAACATTTCGATTGAAAATGCAGAATTCTTAACCTTGAACGAAGCTCTCAATGATTCAGCCAAAAAAGAAACTTTCAACCAATATTTCAATACGATTGCGAGCCAGGATTTAGCGTTTACCAACCTGAATCTAGCTTATTTCAACGAAGGTTTTTTCTTGAAAGTACCTAAAAACATTGTTATCGAAAAACCGATTCACGTTTTTTATATCTCTGACAGTCAGGAAGAAAACACTTTCTACAACACAAGAAATCTTCTGATTGTAGAAGCTGGTGCAAAAGTAGAAGTGATTGAAAGCCATCACAATTTTGACGATTCTTTCGTTTTCACTAATTCTGTGACGGAGATTTTCACTTACCAAAATGCAAAAGCAGACTGGCACAAATTACAGAATGACAGTGATACATCTTACCTTGTAGACCACACATTTGCGAAACAGGAAAGAGACAGTTTAACGACTGTGAACACATTCTCTTTCGGAGGGAAATTGGTTCGTAACAATCTGGATTTCATCCACAACGGAGAAAATATCAATTCCTTTATGAACGGTATCACGATTATTGGGAAAGACCAATTGGTAGACCACCACACCGCTGTTCATCACAATACACCAAACTGCGAATCTTACCAGAATTATAAAGGAATTTTCAAGGACAAATCACACGGTGTTTTCAATGGAAAAGTGTTTGTGAACAAGATTGCTCAGAAAACCAACGCTTATCAGCAGAACAACAACATTTTGCTGGACGAAGGCGCAACGATTGATACAAAACCTCAGCTGGAGATTTTCGCAGATGATGTCAAATGTTCGCACGGCTGTACCGTTGGACAGCTGAACGAAGATGCGATGTTCTACCTTAGAGCTCGTGGAATTTCCAAGAAAGAAGCAAGAGCATTATTGCTTTATGCTTTCGCCAACGATGCGATGCAGAATATTGACATTGAGCCACTCAAAGTAAAAGTTTCCAAACTTCTGGCAGAAAAACTGGAAGTCCAAATGGAATTCTAAATAAAGTAAATCGCATCTCAATCAGGTGCGATTTTTTATGGGCGGACATTTCGCGCTATCCACTCATACTCCTCACTCGGCGGCTCCACTGCGTTCCGCCGCCTCGCTGCGGGGTAACCGTTACTATCACGGCCGCAGATACAACTTCTTTTGAAATATTTGTCGTTAAATTGTAAATTTGAATCATCGCATAACAATTATATTTCAACACAAATGAACAACGAACAATTACAATTCAATCTCAACGCTTACAAAGAAACCGGCGAAATCTTGGACGCCGCAAGATTCCTCATTCACGAATTTGATTTGGATGACGAGAACTTTTTAGGATTTGGTTTTCGGGAAGAATTAGAAAAGAATTCGGTTTTATTAACTGCCAATGGCGAAATCGGGGAAATGCAGGAAGTTTTGATCCCAAGAAATCTTTTCGATTTTGATTTGATATTAGTTCTTAATCTGCTTGCTCACGAGATGCTGCACGTTCGTCAGAAATCACCAAAAATGATGATTATGGATAAAAACGAACGTGAATGGCAAGCTTACTACGAAATGTTATTTCATAACAATTTTCCCCAGATTCCGGAACTTTCCGATTATTACAAAACCTTCTTCGGCGAGAAGGCTTTGATTTATTACGGAAGAATGGGCGAAGGGAGTGAATTGCAACAGAAATATGCTGAGCAGAAAATTCAATTAGAAGCACTTTTGCAAGACATTAAAAATAAAACCAATCAACAATGACAAAACCTGAAATATCCTGGAACGATTTTGAGAAAATCGACATTAGAGTTGGAACCATTATTTCCGTGAATGATTTAGAAAAAGCCAGAAATCCTTCTTATCAATTGGAAATCGATTTTGGAGATTTAGGTATTAGAAAATCTTCTGCACAAATCACTGCTTTATATCAAAAAGAAGATTTAATCGGAAAACAGATTCTCGCTGTAGTTAATTTCCCAAAGAAACAAATCGCCAACTTTTTTAGCGAATGTCTTGTTCTGGGAGTTTATGGCGACAATAAGAGTGAAGTGACTTTATTGAGTCCGAGTTTGCCTGTTAAGAACGGATTGGAAGTCGGGTAAAATTCAATTAAAATCAAAAATTTATTTGATATAAGTCTTCACTTCATCAAGAATATTGAATATCAATTCCATTGGTAAATCTTCGTCCATGTTCAGGAGCAAAATTTTGAACTTTTTCCGGCCTTCGGATAAGAGTTCAGGATAATCGACTCTGTCGCCGTGATAAAAACTGAGATAATGCTTCTGATGCTGTTTGCTGTAATAGAAATAGCAGAGCATTTTCTTTTTGTATTTCAAGAAAGGAAGTCCAAAACTGAACGTTTCGGTTATCAATTCATCAGAATTTAAAATCTTCTCTCGGATAAACAAAAGCGCACTTCTCGCAGGTTCATCAATCCGATAAAAATATTCCTGAATTGGATTCATTAATCAAAATTCTGAAGCTCAACCAGCTTTCTATAAGTGCCGTCTTTTTCCATCAATTCATGGTGAGAACCTTGCTCTATGATATCGCCTTTTTCCATCACAACAATATGATCAGCCTTCTGAATGGTCGATAATCTGTGAGCAATAACCAAAGATGTTCTGTTCTCCATCATTTTTTCCAATGCGTCCTGAACATATCTTTCAGATTCTGTATCTAGGGCAGAAGTTGCTTCGTCCAGAATCATAATTGGCGGATTTTTCAGAACTGCTCTTGCGATGGAAACACGTTGTTTTTGACCACCCGAAAGTTTGTTTCCATCATCGCCAATATTGGTATAATAACCTTCCGGAAGTTGAGAGATAAAATCGTGAGCATTGGCAATTTTAGCTGCCTCTATGATTTCTTCTTCAGTAGCATTTGGATTACCCATCAGGATATTGTTGTAAACCGAATCGTTGAACAAAACAGATTCTTGAGTTACCATTCCCAGAAGTTTCCGATAATCTGTCAGTTTTAGATTTTTGATGTTGTGACCGTCGATTAAAATTTCGCCTTCGGAAACGTCATAGAATCTTGCTAATAGATTAGCAATCGTAGTTTTTCCACTGCCGGATTGTCCAACTAAAGCTACTGTTTTTCCTTTTGGCAACGTAATCGAAACGTTTTTTAGAATTAGATTTGATTTCTCGTAATAGAAACCAATATTTTTAAATTCAATTTTATCATTTAATTCAGAAATAGATGTAGGGTTTGGAACTTCATCAACCTTCAAGTCGTAATCTAAAACTTCAGAAACCCTTTCTAAACTAGCCATTCCACCCTGGATTGCAGAAATAGCATTCGACAATCGTTTCGCAGGGTCCAAAACCTGAAAGAAAACTCCGATGAATGCTAGAAAAGTTGCAGGATCTTTGTTGGTTCCATTAATAATCTCAGTTCCTGCATAATAGGTGATAATCAACATTGTTACAGACCCAAGAAATTCACTCATTGGGGAAGCTAATTCTCTTCTTCTGCTCATAGAAACAGCGTGGTGTTGCCATTGATCGGTTGTTTTATTGAATCGGTTTTTCAGGATTTTATCGGCATTGAAAATCTTAATCACTTTTGAAGATTTCAAGGTTTCATCAACCAAAGAAAAAAGATTTCCCAATTCTTCCTGAGCAAATCTCGCCTGTTTTTTCAAGCTCTTTCCAACCCAAGAAATAATCCATCCCATTATTGGAAATACTACTAATGAGAATAAAGTCAATTTTGGAGATAAAAGAAATAATGCTGTCAATGAAGAAATAATCATAAAAGGCGAATTCACGATATCCACCAAAGATCCCATAATTCCACCTTCTACCGCGCCGATGTCATTGGAGATTCTCGACATCATATCCCCTTTTCTCTGTTCTGTGAAAAAAGAAACAGGTAATTTCAGGAACTTATCGTACATCAAAGTCCGAAGGTCTCTAGTAATTCCCACACGGTAATTCACTAAAAGATAAGAACCTAAATATCTGAAAATATTTCTCAGCAAAAAGGCAACTGCAGTAATAGAACACAGAACTGCCAGAACTTTGATTCCGCCATGTTCATCCATATTAATTTGAATGGTGTAATACGCCCAGTCTTTGACATAACCGAAATAATCTGCAATTCTGCCACTCCAAACTGGTACTTTCGAAGTATCCACTCTGTCCACTGTACCGAACATCACACTAAGAATAGGAAGCAAAGTTCCAATGGAAGCAATCTGAAGAAGAGAATAAAGAATATTGAAAAACATACTGCCCCACAGGAATTTTTGATGTGGTTTGGCAATACTGATGATGCGTTGAAATGGTTTCATTCAAAAAAATTGGAAATGCAAAATTACGGAAAATAAATAGCTTAGCTTATGAAGACGTTAGAAATCGTATTTTACTTTGTCATTGTATTTGGGGATGAAGTTTTTGGTATTCAGTTTTTCGATTGTTTTTGCGAAGTTGTTGATGATATTCGTCAAATTATCGGCATCTACAATATTAATATCGTCATTCACAGCGTGATAATGAAAAGCCTTGTTCATATCAACGGTTGAAATAGAATGTGCAATGATTTTCTTTTTGACGAAATTCACATTGTCTGAACGGTAAAACAATTGCTGACCTTGATATGGGTCAGGATAAACTTTCAAACCGTTGACTGCATTAGTATTAATCAATTCATCAAAATCTGAAAACTCGTCGCCCGTCATGAAAACTGCATTCTTACCAAATTGAGATTCCGTTGCCAACATTTCAAAATTGAAAAGTGCTTTGATATTATTGAAAACTGGATTCAATTTTTCATTTTCCGCCAAAGCTTTTGAACCAATCAATCCAATCTCTTCTGCATTGAAAGCCATAAAAACCATTGAATAATCTGTCTTTTTATCTTTGAAATAATCTGCCAAACCGATTACTGTAGCTACTCCACTTGCATCGTCATCAGCGCCGTTATAGATGTTATCACCTGCTTTATTATTGGTCCCAATATGATCAAAATGAGCCGAATAAGCCAAACTTTGTTCCGATTTTCCTTTCTTAACTCCACAAACATTATAACCTTTTTGTCCTTTATATTCGAATTGAATCAGATAAGAATCGCCAACACAATAATCTAAATTATTTTTTTTGAATTCCTGAGCGATGTATTCTGCCGCTTTATCATTTTCTGGTGTTCCGAACTTTCTGCCTTTCATTTCGTCTGAAGCTAAAGTCGAAACAATATTTACAATTCTTTCTTTGGAAATATCCTGAGCAAAAGACAGAAACGATTGAGCAATTAAAACAATGGAGATCACTTTTTTCATAGTTAAATTGATTTATTAAGAATTATAAGTACCATAATTATACTTTTTGTTACTAATGCTCTAAAGTTAAAGATATAATTCTTACCAATAAAAAACAGCTTCCAAAAGGAAGCTGTTCTCACTCAAAAAAATCGTCGTAAGCCTATCGAAGTCTGTCTACAGATTTTACGAGCCTCTCATCTTTTCTGATGTAAACATTTGCTAAAAGCAAACATATCACCGAAATAAATGGAAAAATTGGCTCAATACCCTTCTCAGGAAACTGAATTCCTCCGGATAAATTTAGTAACCAGTAAATCAAAAGACCAACCAACAAAGCGTTTATAATAAGGCTGAGGTTATTCAGCAATATTTGTCTTTTTCTGTTTTTGAAACTAAAAACACTTAGCAATCCTATTAATATCAATATAACAGTAGAAACATTGATTGTCAGGCTGCCACCCAATATATCCAAATCCTGCGCTGTAAGATTAAGGAACACTGCTCCTAGAACAGACAAGATAATCCAGATGGTTTGTATTCTTTGTAACATATTTATTATAAATCCTTTATAAAAAAGGTTAAAATAGATTGCAAAAATAAAATAATTTTTGCGTAATTCAAAAATTAATGTAGATTTGCATTGTAATCACTCAATAAAAATGATAACCTCCTGGTTTTCATTCTTACTTATACACAAATAAAAATTACCTTTTACGTATTTATATGTTTAATATTGAAACGCTACGGTCAAAATCCGATGAGGAATTGGCTCAACTTTCTAAAGATTTAGGCGTTAAATTGGCAAAGAAAAGCTCTCCGGAAGACACTGTTTTCGCAATTCTGGACTATCAGGCTTCTAATCCAAAAATCATTAAAGATTATCTTAACGCTACTCAAGAGAATATGACGAAAAAAACAGAAGAGAATTCTACGGAAAACGCAGCTCCTGCAAAGAAAAGAGGCAGGAAGCCCGCAGAGAAACCGAAAGAAGAAAACTCAGTTCCAGCAGAAACTCCTGTTATTGCTGTCACAGAGGAAGCTCCTGCGGCGGTTGTGAAGGAAGAAGCGAAAGCTCCCAATCCTCCAAAGAAAAAGACACCTAGAGCGAGAATCACTCCAGCGCAGACAGAAGAACAAGTTTCTACAACTCCAGTTTCGACTGACGAAACAACCCCAAAGACTGATGAAAAGCCTGAGCAAGAGGAAAGAAAGCCTCAACAAAAGCAACAGCCTAAGCAGCAAAACAATCCGCAGCATCAGCAAAAGACCAATAATAACAGAGGTCAGCAAAAAACACAAAATCCCAATTCCCAACAACACAACAATCATAAAGAACAATCTGAGGCACAACAGCACGAAGCTCCAGCTCCAAAGAAGGAATTTAACTTTGATGGAATTGTAACGATAGAAGGTGTTTTGGAAATTCTTCCGGATAACTACGGATTCCTTCGTTCTTCAGATTTCAGTTATATCTCTTCTCCAGACGACGTTTACGTTTCTACCAATCAAATCAGAAATTATGGTTTGAAGACCGGAGACACCGTAAAAGGAATCGTGAGACTGCCAAAAGAAGGCGAAAAATATTTCTCGCTTCAGAAACCTACAGAAGTTAACGGAAGAGATTTAGCTTTCATCAAAGACAGAGTTGCCTTTGAATATCTGACACCGCTTTTCCCTCAGGAAAAATTCAATCTGGCGGGTAAAAACTCTACACTTTCTACAAGAATTGTAGACTTGTTTGCGCCAATCGGAAAAGGACAAAGAGCAATGATTGTTGCACAACCAAAAACCGGTAAAACAATTTTACTAAAAGATATCGCCAACGCCATTTCTGCCAATCATCCAGAAGCTTATATGATGGTTCTTCTAATCGATGAAAGACCGGAGGAAGTTACGGATATGCAGAGAAGCGTAAATGCGGAGGTTATTGCTTCGACTTTTGATGAAGCGGCTGATAAGCACGTAAAAGTTGCTAATTTGGTTTTATCAAAAGCGCAAAGAATGGTAGAATGTGGTCACGATGTTGTCATTCTTTTGGACTCTATCACACGTTTGGCAAGAGCTTATAATACGGTAACGCCGGCTTCTGGAAAAATCCTTTCCGGAGGTGTGGATGCAAACGCCCTTCATAGACCAAAACGTTTCTTCGGAGCGGCTAGAAAAATCGAAAATGGAGGTTCTTTAACAATTATCGCAACTGCTTTGATTGATACAGGTTCCAAAATGGACGAAGTAATCTTCGAAGAGTTCAAAGGAACCGGAAATATGGAATTGCAATTGGATAGAAAGATTGCTAATAAACGTATTTATCCGGCTGTAGATTTAGTGGCTTCCAGTACTAGAAGAGATGATCTTTTGATGGACGAAGCGACACAGCAACGTATGTGGATTATGAGAAAATATCTGGCTGATATGAATCCTTTGGAAGCTATGGAATTTGTTCAAAAACAAATCAAAGGCACTAGAAATAATGAGGAATTCCTGATGTCTATGAACAGATAATTTGGATTAAATAAAAAAAGCTCGGCTCGCAATTGCGAGCCGTAACTTTAGTATTACCAAGGTAATAAATTTATCTTTAAGCGACGAAGACGTCTTCTACATCTGGTTTTCTGCTTAGAACTGCGTGGGCATAAGAGCAATGCGCTTTTATCGTCCATCCATTTTTTCTGGCAAATTCTACCGATTTCTCTACCAAAGTTTTTCCCAATCCTTTTCCTTCAAATTTTGGAAAAACCATAACATAACTCACGATTAATTTTTTAAGTTCAGGAACAATAGTATAGGTCAACCTTCCGATCTCTTCCTGATGATTTTTCATTGTAATAAATCCACCATTCCCAGACTTTTTATTTTCGAAAAGAAGTTCCATAAAAATTTGTTTTGAAGTTATTAGCTAAAATTATTCCAAAAAATCTGAATTAATAATAAACAGAATGTTAAATTATTTTAGTTTCAAAATATTTCAATACAATCGAAATCATAAAAGCAATCAGTATCAAAGCAAGGTTTCTTTTCCTTGTATTGGTTTTAAATAATTCTTCAAATATTTTTTTGACTTTATTATAATCAAAGATTAATATGATAAAAACCAAAGCCTGATAATATATTGCTGAATTCAAGGCTACTATATCATAAATATAATCCTGAATAATGATATTCGAAAGAATTATCGTTAACAAAATACATCCGAAAATCCTAGTCCGATTCATCAATAAACAAACGCCACCTAAAACTTCGAAAACACCAATGACTATTGGATAAACTAGTGAATAAGAATAGAACGACCACATTAATTTGTGACCTTCTGATAAATTAGGATTATCATCACCGTCAATGCGTTGAAATTGAAGTGGTTTAGCTACTCCATAAACAATCATTGAACCAGCTACGATAAAGATAATTATCCAATAAAAGAGATAGCTAAGATTTTCTCTTGAGATTTTCATTAATTCAGAAAAATTATCTTACAGGAGTTCGGAATTCTCCATAACCAATCAAGCCATCAAAATTTCTACCAAAAGGTGTGTAGTATAAGAATGCCTGGTAAAGGTTTTCTGTTTGCCAAAAATTCCCGTTCACTTCGCCATAATTCAGTTTTCCGTCTGCTCCTTTTGTTGCGATGATGTAACTGTAAAAACCTTGCTTCAGATAAATTTTAGCAATATATTTTTGAGCTTTTTCGTCATATTGCATTTGGCTGGTTTTATCGGCTTTATAATCATTAAACATCCCAAGAACGTAGAATTCCTTATCCGATTTCTGACTATCTAAAGCAAAATAAACCCAGGAATAATCCGCTTCTCTGTCCGCATTTCTTTCGATTCCCAAATCATTTCTACGGAAATAAAAAGCACCATTCACGTCCGGCTGGTACTGATAATCTCCCGGATAAGCCCAAACCGGATGAAGATAAGTGTAATTTCTTCCATCGATATTTTCCGTATTAGCAACCATATCGAGAGCTTGGTTTATCACTTTATTATCAAAATAATAGAATTCATTATTTCCCGGAAAAGCTAAATTCAATTGTTGAAATAAAAGTTGGTTTCCCATTGTAGAACTTGGACGAAGATTTTTCAAAGCAATATCCCAATTGTTATTCTGAATAACACTTAATGAAAGCGATGACAGATTATTGGTAATTCCGGAACCATTACCGATCGCCTGAATTTCAATCCTTTGTTTCAGGTTGGGATTTTTAGCATCAATAAATCTTGTAACATTGATTCCCAAATTCGCTCCGTCTTCATAGATACAAAATCGTTTTGTAAACAAAGGTTTTTCCTGAGAATCTTTGTAAACGATAATCTCATAATTTCCAGAGATTTTTGGCTGAATTTTCTCATTCGGGAAAGCTAGTTCGTAGTGCGTATATTTCTGATAAGTATTGAAAGAATATTGAAAATTCTCAATTAAAGCATTCATACTTCCATTCGCAAATTCGGTAAAAAACAAACCGTCTTCTTCCCAATTCTTGTTGTAATGTTTGTAAGTGTATCTGTACAACTGGCTGCTGTTGGACAAATCATCAAATCTTAAAATCAATTGTCCACCTTGAGCAATAACCGGCGTTTCATCATTGGTTTTAGGATTAAAGATTTGGATACTTTTGATTTCCTGTCCAAAAGAAATTGCACTTAAAAAAAGAAAAAATAGTTTAATTACCTTCATCTTGCTAAGTTAATGTTTTATATTTTTACATCTAAAATAAAAAGAATGTTGCATGTAAAATCCTTTGCATTTAACCCGTTTTCTGAGAATACATACGTTATTTATAACGATGAAAAGGAGGCTTTTCTTATAGATCCGGGAAATATGCCCGAAGCCGAAACCGAAACTTTGCACAGTTTCATCAAAACAAATGAACTCAACATCAAAAATATTCTGTTGACGCACGCTCATATTGATCATATTATTGGCTTGCAATGGGCTTATGATACTTTTGATGTTCCGGTTTTTATTCATTCTGATGAGATGGAAATTCTTGACAGAGCTTCTTTCACTGCTAAAAATTATGGCTTTTTCTTTCCTGCTTTCAAAGGGGAAATTCAGCATATTAAAGAAGGTGATAAATTAAACTTAGGTTCTGAAACCATTGAAATTTTCGACGTTCCGGGACATTCGCCGGGAACTGTTGCATTTTATAATGAAAATAATGGATTTGTAATTTCTGGCGATGCGCTTTTTATGATGAGCATTGGAAGAACCGACCTTCACAAAGGCGATTATAACCAATTAATTTCAAGTATTAAAAGTAAATTACTGACTTTGCAAGAAAATACAAAAGTTTACAGCGGACACGGAGAACCGACATCGATTGGTTTTGAAAAAGAGCATAATCCTTTTCTTAAATAAATTTGATTAGTTATGAAATACAAGATTTTATTTTTCTTTTTATTGATTTCCAGTGTTGTATTTTCTCAAAACGAAAAGCTGGATAAAACTAAAACAGAGAACATTCAGAAAGTAATTAAGTTATTTCAGACTAAAAATATTGACGGAATTACTAAAATCGTTAATTATCCTCTGAGACGAGAATATCCAATTCCTGATGTCAAAAACGAGGCTGATTTCAAGAAGAGATTCAATCAGATTTTTGATGCGAAAATCATTAATAAAATTTCAAATTCCAAAATTGAGCAATGGTCAGAAGTTGGCTGGCGAGGAATAATGCTTGATAATGGAGATTTGTGGATTGATACAAATGGAAGAATTACAGCACTGAATTATCAAAGTCCATTCGAAACAAATCAAAAAAATACCATTATTGTTAACGAAAAGAAAAATCTATTTTCCACTTTGAGACAATATAAATCGCCAGTTTATAAATTGACAACTAAAAGTTATTTGATTAGAATTGATGAATTGAGCAATGGGAAATACCGTTATGCCTCTTGGAAATCAGGCAAAAAAGAATCTACAAAACCCGATTTGATTCTGACTAATGGTGAAATCAGAATGGAAGGAAGCGGCGGTAATCATACCATTACTTTCAAAAAAGGCGAGTTCAGTTACATTATTTACAGAGGAATTATTGGCGAAAAAGATGCACCGGAAATCGATTTGACCGTTGAACAAAACAATAAAGTTATCCTACAACAAGACGGAAAATTGATACAATAGTTTATGTTGTCAGGCTGAGGCTCTCGAAGCCCATTAATAAAAAAACGCTTCCAAAATTGGAAGCGTTTCTATTTTTAATCCTGATGAACCTTTGATAAAATCGGTCCCGAAGAAACCAATTCCAGAGCTTCGTCATTATCTGTAAATTGCTCAAAATACTTGATATATCTCGCCGCTAAATCTTTAGCCTTAGCTTCCCAATCAGAATTATTCTCATAAGTATCTCTTGGATCCAAGATGTTTTCAGAAACATTTGGTAATGCAACAGGGAATTCCAAATTCATTACAGGTACTTTATTAGTTGCTGCTTTATCAATGCTTCCATCAATAATAGCATCGATAATCGCTCTGGTATCTTTAAGAGAAATTCTCTTTCCAGTTCCGTTCCAGCCTGTATTTACCAAATAAGCTTTCGCGCCGTGCTCCTTCATTTTTCCAATCAACGTTTTGGAATACATCGTTGGATGCAATGTCAAAAATGCTTCTCCAAATGCCGGTGAAAAAGAAGGTGTCGGTTCTGTGATACCGCGTTCTGTTCCTGCTAATTTTGATGTATATCCGCAAAGGAAATGGTATTGCGCTTGTTGGTCTGTCAGGATAGAAACCGGAGGCAAAACACCGAATGCATCAGCCGACAAATAAATGATTTTACTCGCGTGACCAGCTTTGGAAGGCAGAACAATTTTGCTGATATGATAAATTGGATAGGAAACTCTTGTATTTTCCGTAATCGAACCATCAGCATAATCTACATTCCCTTCGTCGTCCGTAACCACATTTTCCAATAATGCATCTCTTCTGATTGCACCATAGATATCCGGTTCTTTTTCTTTACTCAAGTCAATTACTTTTGCGTAGCAACCACCTTCGTAATTGAAAACACCGTTGTTATCCCAACCGTGCTCGTCATCACCAATCAGATAACGTTTTGGGTCTGCAGAAAGCGTTGTTTTACCTGTTCCGGAAAGTCCAAAGAAAACCGCTACATCGCCGTCCTCACCTACGTTTGCTGAACAATGCATAGAAGCCATTCCTTTCAAAGGAAGGTAATAATTCATTATTGCAAACATCCCTTTTTTCATTTCTCCGCCGTACCAAGTTCCACCGATAATCTGCATTTTCTTAGTCAAATCGAACATTACAAAAACTTCAGAATTAAGTCCGTGTTGTTCCCAATTTGGATTGACAGATTCGGAAGAATTAATCACTACAAAATCCGGCTCGCCATAATTTTGAAGGTCATAATGAGAAGGACGAATAAACATATTCATCACAAAATGAGCTTGCCAGGCCACTTTTGTCACGAACCTCACTTTCAGTCTTGTATCCTCATTAGAACCACAAAATGTATCAATAACGTAGATTCTGTCGCCGGAAAGGTCTTTGGTAACGATGTCTTTTAACTCATCAAAAACTTCGACTGTAGTTGGACGATTGATATTGCCGTCCCACCAAATCGTATCCTGAGTGATATTGTCTTTTACAATATATCTGTCTTTTGGAGACCTGCCGGTAAAAATTCCCGTTTTTACAGCCACAGCTCCCGACTTTGTCAAAACGCCTTTAGCAAATCCGGAATTATTCGGATCCATTTCCGCCTGAAAAATTTCTTCGTAAGTTGGATTGTGGATGATTTCTTTCGGATTGAAAATACCTTGACGTTCAAGATAAGATTTTAACTTGTCCATTTTTAATTTTTTTTGAAGATTAAAGGTGTTGCGACAAATGTAAAAATATCAGCGAATTATCAAAGTTTTTATAAACTGACATTCATCAGTTAAAATAAAATTTATAATTAGTTAATAATCAATTAATTAAATCTGACCAAGGAAATATTTTGGAGAAACCTTGCTTTTTGAAATAGCTTTCATAATCTCCAAATTTGGACGCAAGAACGAAATCTCCACCCCAAGCTCCCAAACTTTTGACAAAGCTCAGGCAATTTTGGAAATATTTTTCTTTTACAGTTGGGATTCCGAGAAAATCAGACAGTTTTTGCTCGTGAATTGTCATTAATTCTGAAAATTCTTCCAAATTTTGACTATTGACAATCATTTTGGTTAATTTAGAATAGTCATTGATTAATTCCGTTGAAGTTGGCTTAGACTTGTAATGAGAAATCCCTTCTCTCGTATCTTGTTTTTGATTGAGATGAATGAAAATCAGTTCATTTTTAAAACTCGGATTGAAATCAATTTTATGATAAGTCCTTTCCGGAAAACGGCTGTAGAGAACTGCAGATTTTTCTTTGGCAACAGCAACGTCATAACCACTTCCGCCTAAACTGATTTCGTTCAGAATAAAAGCATCGATATTTGCCCACTCTGCAAGATTATTCATCAAGGTAGAACTGCTTCCTAAGCCGAAGTCTGAAGGAAACTGGAGATTGGTTTTGATGTGATAAGAAGTATCACTTTTTAGTTTGGTATCAGAAAGATTCTGAACATTTTTGAGTGTTTTAAGAATGAACTCCGAAGCTTTGGAATCATTGGTTTCGAAGATTTCCCAATTTTTATAATTGATAACAGCTTTGAGCCATAATTGATTCTGATGATAAGCTTCCCAAACAATCAATGACTTCTGGTTTTCATTCTCTGTATAAAAAAGCTCTTGTCCCAGCTTTGTTGGAACAGCCAAGACAAGAGCGCCATCAACAGCAACATATTCTGAGGTAAGCATTAACTTGCCTGGTGAAAATATCCTGTTCATTTGTTGATTATTTTAATTTATTTTAAACGTAGAATCTTATGCAGCCCGACTTGAGCGGAAATCCTTTTTGCTTTTTTGCTAAAAATTAAAAAGATTGGGAGCCCTTCGACTTCGCTCAGGATAAACTACAGGCGGATTAAGCTGCTCTAAAAATTCTATTCTTAGATTGCAGAAGCAACCGTTACTTCCGGATTGATTTTCTTAATCAAACCTTGAAGTGTTTTTCCGGGTCCAACTTCTATAAAATTAGTTGCACCGTCTTTTATCATATTTTGAACACTCTGAGTCCATTTTACAGGACCAGTCAACTGAGCAATCAAATTTTTCTTGATTTCTTCTGGGTCAGAAACTGCAGTTGTCGTGATATTCTGATAAACCGGAATTGTTGCTTTACGGAAATTCGTTTTTTCAATCGCCGCTGCCAATCTCTCTTGAGCAGGCATCATCAATGGCGAATGGAAAGCGCCGTTAACAGGCAATAATAAAGCTCTCTTTGCGCCAGCCGCTTTCAAAGCTTCACAAGCTTTTTCTACAGACGCTGTTTCTCCGGAAATTACCAATTGTCCAGGACAGTTATAATTGGCAGGAACTACGATTCCCTCGATTTCTGCACAGATTTCTTCAACCTTTGCATCTTCCAGACCAAGAATTGCAGCCATAGAACTTGGGTTGATATCACAAGCCATCTGCATTGCTTGTGCTCTTTCAGAAACTAACCTCAGTCCGTCTTCGAAAGATAAAACGCCGTTGGCAACCAAAGCAGAAAATTCTCCTAAAGAATGTCCGGCAACCATTTCTGCGCCCAAACCGTTAGCTACTTTTACAGCAGCAACCGAGTGCAGGAAAATAGCTGGTTGAGTTACGCTGGTTTTTTTAAGGTCTTCGTCTGTCCCATTGAACATTACTGAGACAATATCAAAACCAAGAATATCATTGGCAGAATCCATCAGATCTTTCACGTCTTTTCGGGAATCGTACAATTCTTTTCCCATCCCGACAAACTGTGAACCCTGCCCAGGAAATACAAGTGCTTTCATATATTTATAAATGATAATTGATGAATTATAAATAATTGATTCATCAATGTTTTAAAAATTTTATTCTAATACTAATATTTTGAATGCTTGAGCTACAAAATAATTGAAATAGCGAATCTTGAATCAATTATCATTCATCGCTTATCAACTATATTACTGCATCAATCTCACAACTCTGTAGCCGTTGTTGATATAAGCGCCGTTTGGTTTTGCTTTTACAAACTCGAATTTTGTAGCGAGTTGCGTTTGCGATTTGCCAATTTGTTTGAAAATTTCTCCTTTTTTATTTTCTCTCGTTAGCATATCATTCATCACATCGAAACCGATTACCGCATATTTTGAAGGTGTTTTGCAGTATTTTGCTTTGTAGGCAGCAAGAATTTCTTTTTCGAAATCTCCGTCATAATTGATTTTTCTATCCATCAGATAAACCAAACTCGCTTTTGAAAGGTCATCCACATTTTTCTCAAAACTTGGACTGTAGAACATACTGAATGCTTTTACACCTTCTGTCTGTTTTCCAAGATTAATGATTTTGGAAGCAAAAGCCGCACCTGCAGACTCGTCATCGTCCGCAAGAATGGCAATCACAGGAACCGATTGTCCAGTCATCATATTATTTTCCAGCTGAATTTCTGATGAAGAATTAACGATAACTACATTTGGTTTTGATAACGATTTTTCCAATCCGGCTTTAATTGCATTGGCGTTTGCTTTGGAATTATCTGAAACAATGTAGATTTTTTGGTCTTGATAAACCTGACCAACTTCTTTCACGATTCTGTCCGAATAAACTGAATTTTCAGTTTCGATGATAATCAAATTGCTGTAATCAAAAAGGTCCTCTGAATTTGCGAATGGCGCAACGACAGGAATTTTTTTATCATTGACGAATCTTAAAACTTCAAGAACACTTGATTTGAAAAAAGGTCCGACAATCAAATCCGTATTATCAGGATTCAGTTGAGAAAGACTGTTTTTGAAAGTCGTTTCATTTCCGGCGTCTACAACTTTGATGTCCAGTTTTTGTCCGTTGGTTGCATTTCTCTCAGCTGCTAATTTGGCGCCTGTCAAGAAATCCATAGACATTGTTCTGTACTTTGCATCATTAGCATCAAACCCGAAAGGCAACATCAAAACAACACTCAAAACATCACCTGCTTTTTTAGAATACATCGGATCTTGCTTCTTGATTTTCAAAGTCATCCCGGCTTTCAAACCATCGGCAAGATTTGGATTAAGGCTAATCAATTGGTCCAACGTTACATTGAATCTGTTCATAATACTGAACATTGTATCGCCATTTTGAACTGTGTAAGTTACATAATCATCTTCTGAAAAAGCTGTGTTTGACGAGTTTTTCACAGGTTCGGAAACCGTAGTCTGTCTTGTTGTTTCCGTCACCGGAGCCGATGTAGTATTACTTTGAAAGTTATCTTCAACCTTGATAGAATTATTAGAAGAAGTTGCAACAGAATCTGAACCAGAAACTCTAATCGCTTCGCCTGGTTTCAAACCTGTTGTTTCCAATCCTGGATTCAAAGCAAATAATTGCTTTTGTGTTAGGTTGAATTGTCTCGATATTTTATAATAATTATCTTTTGCCTGAACAACGTATAAACCTTTATCTGGAGAAGTAGTTTCAGTTTTAGTTACTGTTTTTACTTCAGCCGGTTTTTCTGTTGTGGTTGTTGTAGTCTGAACAACTGCTGCTGCAGGCACAGAACCACCAAATTTCTGGATATTATCTAATGGCAAAGTAATTTTGTCCCCGATTTTCATATGAGAATCTAATTCAGGGTTTAGTTTTCTAAGGTCTGCCTCAGAAATCTGATACTGTTTTGTGATTCCGTAAATTGTTTGCTTTGGCTGTAAGGTAATGGTTCCTGTTTTTTCTGTTTTAGACACAGAAGTTGCAGTTGCTGGCGTTGAAGATACAGCTTTTGTACCGCTGCCTCCTTTTGAAACAACGATAACATCGCCGATTTTCAGCCCATTATCTTTTGCGGAAGGATTCATCCGATACAATTCATCTACCGTCAAACCATATTGTTTGGAAATCCCATAAGGCGTTTCCTTAGCTAAAACGGTGTGGGTTTTCTGCGCAGAAAGCCCCAAAAAGCTGATAAGTCCCGATAAAATGAAAATCTTTTTAATCATCCTTTTCTTTATATGGTTACAAAAATAATGCTTTCATTTTAAATGGGCGAAATAATCAATTCCGATTTTTGAACATCCATTTGTTGATAACTATCAGCAATCCATTGTTTTCCCAAATCCGCATAGAACACACTGAAATTCAACACTCTTTCCTGCCAGATTCCTCCCGGATGAACTTTCAAAAACAAATTCTGCATCTGTTCAAATTTCTCAGATTGCTTTATTTTCTCAGCTTTCAAAAGACGTTTTTGCATTCTTTTGAAAGATTTTAATTGTCGAGTTTCCTCTGCATTCACAAGGTTTACAAACGTTTTGTCCGTTTGTTCTGCCTTTGTTTTTATTTCTGAAAACGAATTAATCAAATCTTGTTCTTTCTGTTGAAGAAGCACTTTGATTTCGTTATTATCTAATATTTTTTGATTGATGACTTCCGCAAAGTTTCCGAAGAAATCTTCAACTCCCAATCCTGAATTTTCGATTTTTCTAAAGGTTTTTTCCTCCAAAAACAACATTGAGTTTCTTGGAATCAGAATAGGAAAAGGAAGATTGATGGATGTAAAATAATCTTTTAACTCTATCCAATACATAATCTCAGCGTTTCCGCCAACATAAGCCAGATTCGGCATAATCGTTTCCTGATAAGCAGGACGAAGCACCGCATTAGGACTAAATTTTTCGGGATGATTTTCCAATTCGTTGAGAATCTCTTCCTGAGAAAACTTCAAATCTGTGTCAAGAATGAAATAATCATTGTTGATTTTTTCGATTCGGTTTCTGGTTTCCGTCAAATAGAAAAGATTGATTTCTCTCGGATTGACTTGGACTTTGCCATAATTATCTTCCAGAAATTGTCTTTGATTTTTAGTGGTCTCGAAAAGCTGATTGGATAATAATTCTTTCTTGAAAATATCTTTAACCTGATTTTTAAGTTCTTTTTCATTTCCATCAATGGTCAACAATCCAAAATCTGAAAATAATTGATTCACCAAATATCGTATAGCTTGTGTATGCGTTTTACCTTTTTGATAGGCTTTTTTAATCCAAAGAATCAATTCGGTTCCGTAAAGATTGTCTTTGAATTCTTTCTCAAACTCCTGAATAAAAAAAGTTTCATCGATTTTGATATTCCCAACATCGCCGCCAGCACTCCTTTTGATTTCGTAATAATGTTCACGCGTTTTGAAATGATTGATTTCATCAAAATCGTGGTCTTCCGTCGCCATCCAAAAAACCGGAACAAAATTATATTCCGGAAAATTGGACTTTAAAAACTCTGCAGTTTTGATGGTCTGCAAAATTTTATAAACAAAGAAAACCGGACCTGTAAATAGATTGAGCTGATGCCCAGTTGTAACGGTGAAAGTATTTTTATCTTTCAGAGAAAACAGATAATCCAATTGTTTTGGAGACATTTGCTCTTCTTGATTCTGAGAAAAAATTGCATTGTAAAGGATTTCTCTTTTGTCATCAGAGTAGGAATTTTGTTTTTCCATAATCTGATTTTTGAAGTTCCCCAAGTCAAAAACTTTTTCCTGAAATCCGTCCACTTTTTTTCCTAAAAAATCTTTTACAAGTTTTGGAATACTACTAATATGTTCGAAACCGATGGTCATTTGGTTGTCTGTTGTTGGTTAGTTGTTGTTGGCTCGCAGCCTCACTTGAGCGGGAATCCTTTTTGCTTTTTTGCTAAAAAGATTGACTTGTCGAACCACTTCGTTAGGTTTGAAGCGGAAGGCGGATAAAGCTGCCATAATTATTCTAACAAAATTAATGGAAAAGATACCAAACCACGCCCAAATTCAATCGAAAATCATAAATAGGGTAATTGGGCGCCGTGAAAGATTTGTTCTGCATAAAGGTTTGGTTGATGTGCTGACCTTCTACGTAAAAAAACATACGCTTCACTCTCATATTGATGTAAACATCGGCAATCGGCTGCCCACCAATGGAATAAGGGTTGGTTCCCGGCAAAATGTATTCGTTCAGAATTGGTGAAAATTCTCGAGAAGCAAATTTGGTGAAGTAATACAATTTCACACCAGCCTGAATTTCTGCCGCTTTTTTGAATGCCGGCGCCTGATAATAAATATTCAATCTTCCAATGAAATCAGGCATTGGCAACAAATTGTCATTGGTCAAAGCTTTTTGGAAAAGCACTCTTCCGTTGAAATTGAATCTGTGATATTTCAAAGTTGTTTCACCTCCAATCTGCGAAATATTGAGTGAAGAAGAACTTTGTTGTGGTTTTGCTGAATTATCAAAATAAGTGTAATTATCGATTCTGAAATAATCTACAAAAAGCTGCGTGTTAAACCATTTTGCCAATTTCAAAGTTCCTCCAATTTGAGTTACAGCTTCGTTATTCGGGTTTTGCAGATAATAGTTGTAGTTGAGATAATGTGATGAATTGACCAGATAATTGAAGCTTGGATAAGCCGATTGGAAGTTAACTCTACCTTCCACCAAATAGTCTTTAATTGGTTCAAAAATCAATTCGTTGGTAGTTTTAACATAATCTCCGAATTCTGACCCTTTGGAAATTTCTAAGAATGATTTCAGTTGGATTTTATCTAACAATTTGATTTGTAAATTTCCCACTGCGCCAAATCTTTGTTCCTTGAAATAACCAGGAATATTGAGAAGAGGAAAGGCATTCTTGTTTCCGAAAGTGATATATTGATGACGGAAGCCCGCATCTAACTTAAACTTCTCATTATCCCAAACCAAGCTAAAAGTGTTACTGAGATTGTTGGAGAACTTTTTATTGGTTAATGGAAATGCTGTATTATCTATGCCTCCAAAGAAATCTAGATCCGAAGCCGTTTCTGAGAAGTAGTATTTATTACCTTGATGGTAAATTGTATGTCTTAACTTGAATGGATATTTTGCCGGATCAAAAGGTGCAAACTCCTGGCTGAAATAATATCTCCTGTAAGCATATCTAGATTCGGCACCAGATAAGTTGGTTTCAAGGTTTTGTCTATTATTGAACCTAGAATCGCCACCTAAGAAAACATCCAGATCTGCAATTCCACCATTTTCCTGATTGTTGACATTCTGATGGATGTAATGAGCGTAAGCTTCATATTTGTTATTCTTAGAAATATAATGTCCACTGAAAATGGTATTATTACTTGAAGCTAAACTATTTGTATAGAGACCCTGAGACCTTAGCCCCATATATTCTATAGCAAAATTGAAATTCTTTCCAACATTTTGAGTATAGGTCGTATGCAATTGCCCTCCATTTTTCATTGCATTGTTATAGAAAAATGTGGTAGTTGGTGTTTTTACATCATAGTAATTGATTTCATTTTCACCTAAAAGGTAGAATGATTTGTTTTCCGGAAGAAGTGTGAGATTTTGCTCCGCATTTTTTTCATAAACCAAATTCTGAAATCCCGAACCAATATTAGCATACTGGATTTTTCCGAAATTATCTTTTTTGTTGTACTGTGTTACAATGTACGATCTCTCAATAGCAAACATAGTATCATAGATTTTCTTCTCAGAAAATCTTTTCTTGACCTGATAATCATAAATGGTTGGTTTATAAATTTCTAATGAGTCTTGTTCTCCAGAATCCACTTTTAGTGTATCCGAAGGTAGTTTATTAGAATCTGTTTTGTTGACTTGCTGTGCATTAATCAAAACGCTAAAAACAAGGAACAGTATTGATAAATATTTCATCAAGGAAATTTGAATACAAAAGTACTAATTATCCGTAAATAAAAAACCCCGCAGATTGCGGGGTTTGATTATGTGGAATATATTAAAGCTCTAAATGCTTAGCAATGAAAAACAAAGATGAACAGATAAAAAATAATAAAAAAAGACCGTCTAAAAGACAGTCTTTAAATTCGAATATTGCGAATTATTATTTAACAATAATCTTCTTACTAAGTTTAGTTTGGTCTCCAGTTACATTTACAATATAAGTTCCTGGTACAAGTTTAGACGTATTTACTTCAACTGAAGTTGCATTTGGAGCTAATTTCAATACCTGCTGACCTGCAATGTTATAAACTTCTACACTTGAAATTTTTGATTTTCCTGAAACATTAAACACTTGATTGCTAACAAGTGTAGGATAAATAGAGAAAGAATTTGCCGTTACCTCTGTAGTAGCCAAATCTCCTTCACCATACACAAAGTCATCAATATACCATTCACAAGGATCATTTGTACTTGTAGATCCAGTTATAAATATATTTCCTGTATTAAATTTCCAAAGATCAGCACCTCCTACCGCCAATCCTGGAGCAGTGTAATCTGTTTCTATAACTTTTGTCCCGTTTATATATAAGGAAACAATAGCGCTGTCCAAATCAAAAACCACCTTATAAGTTGCCCACTGTCCGATTGGGTATGTAATTGGGGGGGATAATGAAACCGATGACTCATCCGCATAAAGCGATACATACATCTTGTTATCATAATTATCAGTTCCAATCGTAGTATTCGTATTGAAGTTCAATTTAAATGGCATTGAATCAGTACCATAATTAGCTGGATTTGAAGTATCTTCCATAAATGCCATCCAAGCAGATCTGTTTGCCGGAACCAGCATTTTCCACTGAAAAGTGTGTACTCCTATGAAAGCAGTTGGCACTTTCATTATAACATCTTGCCCATCTGCATTGATAGCGCCAGATTTTGTACCACTCGCTGCTTGCGCAGTTGTAACTTGTAAATTTTCAGCACCTGAAGCACCAGACCAATTTGACCAATGTCCTCCAAAATAAGATCCAACAGGATAGCTTTCAAAATTGTCATTAATAGAAACCTGTGCATTTGCAGCAGCCATTACCATAATGCTTGCTAAAAGATAGATTTTTCTCATAATAAATAAGTTTAAAGTTTTAAATATTGACTAAATTATAATTTTTTTTTTAAATAATTAAAAAAAAAGTGTTAAATCTTAAAAAACACCCTCGGATGAAAAATATTTTTTTTAATTTATAAAATTCTAATGGGAGTTTGATTTCAAATTAAGCTGCCCCATTATTGAGACAGCTTAATAATAATAATTACCATCCAGGATATTGGGTTATGTTTGGATTGATATTTATTTCATAGTATGGTATTGGTATTACCAATAGTCTATCACTCGCTGCTACATTACAATTAGTTGAACAATTACTATCTTTTATAACAGAAAATCCATTCCTTTTTAAATCAAAATACCTATGTCCTTCTGCAAAAAATTCTTTACGCCTTTCATCCAGTATTTTTTCAATAGTAATATTGGAACTAATATTTTCTCCTCTGCTCTGCTCAAATTGATTTAAATATGACAAAGCTGCTGAAGTTTGTCCTGATTTAAACAAAGCTTCTATCCTATTAAGGTAAGCTTCGGAAAATCTTAATAATCTAATATTGGAGACGTAATTTCCTTCATTAGTCCCCCTAACCCACTTTTTACCAAAATAACCTTGCGGCGTATCTTGATTGGAACCTAAGGTTCCAATCAGCGCCACTCTCCAATCGTTTGTATTCGTATTGATTAAGTTAATAAAACTTCTTCTAAACAGAATGCTCTTATGCGCTCCATTACTTGCATAAAATGACGATGGATGTGCATTTCCACCATTATTGAAGACAGGCGTTTGTTCAATCTCAAAAATAGTTTCTTTTTGATCATCTATATTAGCTGAACTGGTACTGATAAAATAATTTGTATAAGTTGTTTTATCTGTAATTGGAGCAAAAACATCAGAAGGAGAATTATTAATAACTTCATTAGCATAACTAACAGCTTTTTGATAATCTCCAGCAGCACCTCTGGTAAGATAGACTCTGGACAACAGCAATTTAGCTGCAGTAGGAGTTAATACGGATCTTTTAGTTCCTGTAGTACCACTCAATCCGGCAATAGCGTTTTCTAAATCACTAATAATATAGTTGTAAATATCGTTAACACTTGATCTACTTAATTTATTATCTGGATTATAATCTTCAGGCTGAATAGGAACACCAAATTCTTGGTTGGTCCCAGACTTCGGATCTGGCGAATAGAAGCTTACCAGATAGAAATATGACATTGCTCTAGCTATTTTCGCCTCAGCTTTATATCTCAATACCGTTTGTGATTCCTTTAATTTCTTATCTCCAATTACCATATTGGCTTGTTGGATTACGTTGTAAAAAGAATCATACATGCTAAAATCAGAAATTTCCGGGCTATATGACATTCTAGAAGTATTCAAGAAATAACCATCATTCGCTGTACTGACAAATGCGTTGTCAGATAGCAAATCGCCAAAAATCGAAACTGCCGCACCAAACCCTGTAGAGGCACTCATCTGATTATATACACCATTCAATACCAATCTCATATCATTTTCGGTATTGATGGCTTCTTCGAGAGGAGAGCCTATCTCTGGCAATAATTGTAACCTTTCTTCACTACATGATGCCGTAAATAGGAAAGCACCAAGTGATAATATATATATAATTTTCTTTGTCATATTATTTTTTTTTAAAAATCTATAATTGTACCTATAGAAAAAGATTTAAGAACTGGTGTAGTATAATCAAATAGACCTTTTGCCTCCCATCCTGAATAGTTATATGCTGATGCGTTTGATTCTGGATCAAAGTTTAGTTTCTTATCAAAAGCATACATCCATAAATTTGCACCTTTTACATATAAAGTAATATTAGTTACTCCTATGGATTCTTTTAATGTATTCCCTAAAGAATACGAAAGTTTTGCTTCTTTTAACCTTATATGATCTCCTTTTCTCATCCAAAGCGTAGACGGAGACCCTCCTTGTGTAGCATTCCCTGCAATTTGCATTGGATATGTTGCATCAGTATTTTGAGGTGTCCAACTATCATATAATGCATCCGCAAGTTGATTTACATTGGTTGCAGAGCCCATGTTTAACATATAGTTTTGGTAAGTGTTATGAACAGCGTAGTCAAATTGTCCTGTGAAAAATAAACTTAAGTTAAAACCTTTATAACGAAATTCTGATCGGAATCCCGCAGTATATTTAGGAAACGGAGAAACATCTTGCCATACCCTTTTTGCTTTTGTTCTATCATTTGTTGTTTCTGTGTGGGTTTCGTCTGTCCAAAACAATCCAGTTCCTAGCGGAAGACTAGAATTTTGCCCATTATTGACACCTGCCCAATCGAATGTATAATATTCTCCTAATAGATGTCCACTTGCTAATGCCCTCATATTGTTCCCCGATCTTAACAGAGGCTCATCATAATATTTTAAATTATCTACTACGTTTTTATTATATGCAAAGTTTCCTTCAATAAGCCATTTGAATTCTCCGTTAAATGGTTTTGCTGATAAAACAGTTTCAATTCCTTTATTTGATATATCTGCTATATTTGCCAAGTAACTATTTGGTCCACCATTCTGATATGAAACTGGTGATTGAAATATTGCATCAGAGGTTTTTTTATTGTACACATCTATTGATCCCGAAAATCTACCGTTAAATAAACCGAAATCTAGTCCAATATTTAATTGTTTTGCTATTTCCCATTTTAAATTTGGATTTCCGGCAACATCTACTACTGTTGCATTTTGATCGGCATAATTTGTGGGAGCAACTGCAGAGAACTGATTATATTGCTGCCCCCAAGAATCAGCATACGGAATATTTCCTATTTCCCCATAACTTCCTCTTAACACTAATTCAGATATGAATGATGGTAAAAAATTTTCATTTACAACGTTCCAAGAAGCTGCTGTTGACCAAAAAACTCCATTTTTTTCATTAGCTCCCAACGTAGAATTCGAATCTCTTCTCAACTGTCCTGAAATTGTATACTTACTATTAAACGTATAGTTTATCCTAGAAAAATAAGATATTTGGAGCCACTTGTAAAATGAATCACCAACTCGTGCATAATCAGAGTTTCCATAAGATAAATAGGGCTTGTAAACTTCGAACCCTTGTATATAAGAATCAAATGCCTTTCTTGTATGTTCCTGATATTCCATCCCTGCATAAACTTGAAGATCATGTTTCTGGTTAAACACTTTCCTATAACTCAAAGAATTACTCCAGTTCCAATCGAAAACTTTAGTTGTAGATTTTTGCAATTGCCCTTGTGGTTGTATAAAAGTACCATCTCCTACTCCTGGCTGATCCCAATGCGTCTCATCTAAAGATTGGTATTGAGTTCCAAATAACGAGTAGAAATACCAATTCTTAACAAATTCATAATCCACAAACGCTGAGGCAATCCAAGTTTGAATTTGACCTGCTTCATAATTTGATTTCCTAACAGCTACAGGATTATAAAAACTAGTTACTCCACCCAAGTTTTGCATATTATAATCTCCATTAGAGTTATAAATTGGATAGATTGGAGCTAATCTCAATGCAGTAAACCAAGGATTTGAAGAATAGCCAGTATCCAAAAAGGTATTTCTATTAACTGATGTAAAATTACCATCAAATCCAAGTTTTACTTTTTCTGTTTTATGATTTATTGCTCCATTAAAACTATACCTATCAAACCCACTATCAATTACTAGTGGTTTATTTTGGTAATAATTTGCCCCTAATCTAAATGACGTATTCTCTCCTCCTCCAGCTGCAGAAATATTATATGTATTAACATATGATTGATTTCTCATTATTGCTTTTTTCCAATCTGTATCGGTATAACCATTATACGGTGCTACTTGTCCATTTTCATCTATAAAAGCTGTATTTGTAAAATCAGTTACCGCAGCACCTAAAGATGAATACGCACTTGGATTAGCATTATATTTTGCAAGCCCCCCCCATTGTAAATATTCTTTAGCATTCAACCATTTTTGTTTATCAAACGCAATTTCTTGAAAAGACATATCCGAAGAAAAAGAAAAGGCCGTCTTCTGATTATACTTTCCTTTTTTTGTAGTAACAACTATAACACCATTTGCACCTCGAGAGCCATAAATAGCTGTTGCAGAAGCATCCTTTAAAACCGAAACACTTTCAATTTGATTAGGATCTATACTCGCTAAAGGATTCCAGGAAGCCATTATACTAGCATTATCACTTCCTTTCCCAACTACAACGCCATCAATAACATAAAGTGGGTTAGGTGTTCCGATTAAAGAGCCAACGCCCCTTATCGTTATTAAATTTGCAGAACCAGGATCTCCACCATTAGATGAAAATGTTAATCCTGCAACTCTACCATTTAACACTTCATCAATAGAGGAGAAAGGAGTCGATTCAAAATTCGCTTTTGACACAACATTATAAGAACCAACTTTTTGGGCAGGATCTAATTTTAAACCACCAACTAAAACTACTTCTTCAATGTTTTTGATTTCAGCAGTATCTGTTTTTGTTTTCTGTGCCATTAATGCCTGTCCCGTAAAGAACAATACACCAACGGATAACAATCGTAATTTTACATTCATATTAACACTATTTAATTATAATCTGCAAATATGTTAAAAAAAAATTAACACCGCAAAAACAGAATTGTCAAATCTCATTTAATATTATATAAGTTTTGATTTTATCATTTTAAAATTATATTTTTTTTACACATTCAATAAATAAATCACTTTAAAATCAAACATAATACACTTTATTACGCAAACGGTATTCAAAAATTAATAATTCAAAATTTATTATTTAGAATTATTACAAATAATAAATTTGAGTAAAAAAAACCGCTAACAGATTAGCGGTTTCTTTATTAACTTTATAATTATTTCAACTTTTTCTTAACAGCTACTTCCTCGTAGACTTCAAGAATATCTCCAACTTCTATGTCGTTATAACCTTTGATATTAAGACCACACTCATAACCTTTGGTTACTTCTTTTACATCATCTTTGAAACGTTTCAAGCTTTCTAACTCTCCATCAAATTTCACAATTCCATCTCTAAGAAGTCTGATTTTAGAATTTCTTGTTACTTTTCCTGTAAGAACCATACATCCAGCAATAGATCCAACCTTCGAAATCTTGAATACTTCTCTGATTTCTACGTTACCAATAACTTGTTCCTGAATCTCTGGAGAAAGCATTCCTTCCATCGCTTCTTTAACTTCGTCAATTGCTCGGTAAATAATAGAATAAGTTCTGATTTCCACTTCCTCTCTATCAGCAATATCTTTTGCATTTGCACTTGCTCTTACGTTGAATCCAATCATAATTGCATCTGAAGCAGCAGCGAGCAATACATCACTTTCAGAGATCTGACCAACGCCTTTGTGAAGGATATTAACCTGAATCTCTTCTGTAGATAATCTTTGTAACTGATCTGCCAATGCTTCAACTGATCCATCCACATCACCTTTAAGGATAATATTCAGCTCTTTGAAATCTCCCAGAGCGATACGACGACCAATCTCATCAAGTGTCAAATGTTTCTTAGTTCTAATAGACTGCTCTCTCTGAAGCTGTTCTCTCTTATTTGCAAGTGTTTTAGCTTCTTTTTCGTCAGCAAAAACTCTGAATTTATCACCTGCTGTTGGCGCACCATCTAAACCTAGAATTGTTACAGGAATTGACGGTCCTGCTTTTTCCATTGGCTTTCCTCTTTCATCCAACATTGCTTTCACTTTACCGTGATTTTTACCTGCAAGAACATAATCTCCAACAGTTAAAGTTCCGTTTTGAACCAACATTGTGGCTACATATCCACGACCTTTATCCAAAGCAGCTTCTATAACAACTCCACTAGCTTGTTTATTTGGATTTGATTTCAATTCCAGCATTTCTGCCTGAAGTAAAACTTTCTCTAATAACAAATCTATGTTATTACCGAATTTAGCTGAAATCTCTTGCGCCTGAACTTTTCCTCCCCATTCTTCTACTAGAATATTCATTCCGGAAAGTTGTTGACGAATGTTATCTGGGTTAGCTCCAGCCTTATCTACTTTGTTGATTGCGATAATCATTGGAACACCTGCAGCTTGTGCGTGAGCAATAGCTTCCTTGGTTTGTGGCATTACATCGTCATCGGCAGCAACTACAATAATTGCAATATCGGTAACTTGTGCACCTCTGGCTCTCATTGCGGTAAACGCCTCGTGACCAGGTGTATCCAAGAATGTAATTCTTTGTCCACTTTCCAACTTCACGTTGTAAGCCCCAATATGCTGCGTAATTCCTCCAGATTCCCCAGCGATAACGTTGGTTTTTCTGATGTAATCCAGTAAAGATGTTTTACCGTGATCTACGTGTCCCATTACGGTAACAATCGGAGCTCTTGGTAATAGGTCTTCTTCTAAGTCAGGTGTTTCATCCGCTGCAGCTTCTTCAACATCAGCATCAGAGAATTCAATATTATAACCAAATTCATCAGCAACTAACATTAATGTGTCAGCTTCAAGACGTTGGTTCATTGTCACCATAACACCTAGAGAGAAACAAGCAGAAATAACTTCTGTCGCACTTACATTCATCAAACTAGCCAAATCGCTAACCGTGATGAACTCAGTTACTTTAAGAGTTCTGTCTTGCGCATCGATTTCCTGCTGGATTTCGTCCTGCTCTCTTCTCCAAGATCTTTTATCTTTTCTGTGTTTAGAACCTTTAGACTTACCTCCTTTATTAGTCAGTTTCTCTAAAGTTTCTTTGATTTGATTTTTAACTTGCTCATCCGTTAATTCAACAGGCATTGTACGAGCTTGTCCACCTCGGTTGTTTCCACCTCGGTTATTTCCTCCAGGGCGGTTATTGTTTCCTCCTTGGCGATTACCACCTTGGTTGTTTCCACCTTGTCCTTGTGGACGGTTGTTATTATTTCCACCTGGGCGGTTACCTCCACCTTGGTTATTTCCTCCTTGCTGATTGTTGCCTTGGTTGCCATTGTTATTCTGGCCAGGAACATCTTTAGTAATACGCTTTCTTTTTTTCTTAGCAGCGTTATTATTAGAATTAGCAGAAGGTTTTGGTTTATTGAACTGAGAAAGATCTATTTTCTCACCAACGATTTTAGGACCGTCTAGTTTTTGATAAACCGTTTCTATTTTCTGAGGTTCTTCAGAATCATTGGATTCTGTATTTTCAGTCTGAGGTTTTACAGCTTCTACAACTTTTTCCTCTTTTTTAACCTCTTCTTTTACAATGGGTTTTGGTTCCTCTTTTGGTTTTTCAGAAGCTTTAGGCTTATTGCTCTCCAGTTTAGACAAATCAATTTTATCTAAAACTTTGAACTCCTGTTTTTCTTCTTTTTTAACCACTTCTGGTTTTGGTTCTTCTTTCTGAACAGGTTCAGCAGCGGGAACACTTGGAACGACTTCTTCCACAGACTTTGTTGGATTAAGATCTATTTTCCCTAAAATCCTGGTCTCTGGTTTTACATTTGCTTTGGCTCTTATAACCTCAGGTGCTTTTTCTTCGATCGCTAATTTTTCGTCAGGAACTTTAGAAATCACCACCTCATGAGAAGCTTTTCTTTGTTCTCCATCTTTTCGGAACTCAGCTTCCAATGCAGAAAATGCCTGTTCTTCTAATAGAGCGTTAGGGTTACTGTCCACACCTATCCCTTTGCTCTGCAGATATTCCACAGCTCTTGGTATAGAAATGTTCAGTTCTTTAACGGCTTTATTTAATCTTATTTTTGGCATAAATATAAATTTGCTTTTGGCTTTAGCGTTTTAAGCTTATTATTTTTCTTTTTATTAAGTTTTGGTCTCGGAAAGATCCTTTCTCCGACCAGATTTATTTCCTATCCTTCTAATTCTTCTCTTAGAATATTCTTCACATCTTCGATTGTTTCTTCTTCCAAATCCACAATCTTCAACAATGCGTCCGTATCTTTATCTAATACACTTCTGGCTGTATTAAGCCCCACCTTCTTGAACTCATCAATAATCCAAGACTCTATCTCATCTGAGAATTCTACCAATTCTACATCATCATCATCAGAAGTTTCTCTGTAAACATCGATCTCGAAACCTGACAACCAAGAAGCCAATTTGATATTCTGACCTTGCTTACCAATCACTTTCGAAATTTCTTCCACCGGTGTGTAAACCAATGCATAATTAGTATCAGTATTAACCTCAATTTTATTAATGGTAATATTTCCTAAAGCTCTCTTTACAAGAATTTCCGGATTTTTTGACCACTGGATAACATCGATGTTCTCATTTCTCAATTCTCTTACCACACCGTGGATTCTTGAACCTTTCACACCGACACAAGCTCCAACCGGATCAATTCTGTCATCGTAGGCATCAACAGCGATTTTTGCTTTCTCACCAGGAATCCTTACTACTTTCTTAAGAATAATTGTTCCATCTTGAATCTCAGGAATCTCAAGTTCCAATAATTCTTCCAAGAATTTAGGTGCAGTTCTGGAAACTGTAATCTGTGGTTTAGAACCTCTGAAATCAACACTTTCTACAATTGCTCTTACATTATCTCCCTTTTTGAAGAAGTCGGAAGGGATTTGATTTTCTTTTGGTAAAATAAATTCATTATCCTCATCATCTAAAAGAATCACGTGTTTGTGACGGATGTGGTGAACTTCACCAACAATCAATTCTCCAATTTTATCACGGAATTGGTCATACAAAGCCGCATTGAAATGCTCCTGGATTTTTGTTGCCAAGATTTGCTTAAGTGTCAAGATATTTCTTCTTCCCAATTTGGAAACCGGAATCTCTTGTGTATATTCTTCTCCAACCTCAAAAGTTGAATCTATCTTTCTAACTTCAGAAATTTCTATTTCCAAATCATCATCTTCAGACATCTCATCCTCAACAATGACTTTGTTCAAGAAAATCTGAAAATCTCCTTTATCAGGATTTACAATTACATCAAAATGATCATCAGAATCATATCTTTTTCTAAGAAGAGTCTTAAGAGAATCCTCGATAATAGCCATTAAGTCTATTTTGCTGATATTCTTTATTTCTTTAAAATCACCAAAGGCTTCTATTAAAGCTAAATTATCCATATTTAATATATAATTGATAAATGACGATTGACAGTTGATTTTTGATACAACATCAATCCATCGTTATGTTAAAATTTTATTACTACTAATGCTTTTTTAATTTCGGAATAAAGGATTTCTTTATCTTCTATAACATCTTCTTTTCCTTTCCCGATTAATTTTGGTCTTCTGTATTCTAATCGAAGTACAATTTTTTCTTCATCTACACTAACCAGTTCCCCTTCGATTTTTTCAGTTTCATTATTCAACAACACTTCAATCGACCTTCCAATATTTTTCTTGAATTGTCTTAGCGAACCAAGTGGCTCACTTAATCCGGCAGACATTACCTGCAAACTGAAATCATGCTCTTCACGATCCATATTGAACTCAATCGCTCTACTGACATCCAAACAATCCTGAAGCGTAACACCATTGTCACCATCCAGAATAGCTATGATATCAGAAGCTGCAGAAATTTTAAGATCAACTAAAAAAAGATCAGGTCTTGTCTCGAGAAACTCACTGATTAACCGATTAACTTCTGTTTTGAAATCCATAATATCACCTCTAAATATATTTACGAAAAAAGGCATTCTTGCGAAAGCCTTCCCATTTTTCCCGTAAATCTTTTGCAAAGATAAATATTTTTTCTTTAATATACAAGAAACCAATTATTTCAATTATACGTACCGCAAACTATTTTTTCCTATTTTTGCCTGAATTTTAAAACTTATTCTTTGTGAATATTACAATAGTTGGAACCGGATATGTTGGGCTGTCTAATGCTGTTTTGCTAGCACAACATCATAATGTAATTGCTTTGGATATTATTCCAGAAAAAGTTGAAATGCTCAACAATAAGCAATCTCCAATTGACGACAATGAAATTACGGAATTTCTAAAAACAAAAAATCTCAATATAAAAGCAACTCTTGATAAAGAAGAAGCTTATAAAAATGCGGACTTTATTATAGTCGCCACGCCTACAGATTACGATGCTTCTACAAATTATTTTGATACACGCAGCGTTGAAAATGTGATAAAAGAGGCTAAAGAAAATAACCCAAAAGCAGTTTTCATTGTAAAATCTACTGTTCCAGTTGGCTTTACAGAGAACCTAAAGAAAGAGTTAAACTTTGACAATATTATATTTTCTCCAGAGTTTTTGAGGGAGGGAAAAGCACTTTACGATAATCTTTACCCATCGAGAATTATTATTGGTGAACAAAGTGAGCGGGCAACGGTTTTTGCAAATCTTTTGAAAGAAGGTGCTATAAAAAAAGACATCCCTACTCTTTTTACTAATGCAACAGAGGCAGAAGCTATCAAATTATTCTCGAACACCTATTTGGCAATGCGTGTGGCTTACTTCAATGAGTTAGATAGTTATTCCCAAATACACGGATTGGACAGCCGTCAAATTATAGAAGGCGTGGGACTAGATCCAAGAATTGGGTCTCATTATAACAATCCATCTTTTGGATACGGAGGCTATTGCTTACCAAAAGACACCAAACAATTGTTGGCTAATTATAATTCGGTTCCCAACAATCTCATCCAAGCTATTGTGGATGCTAATCGCACAAGAAAAGATTTTATTGCGGACTCTATTTTGGAAAAAAAACCAAAGAAAGTTGGTGTTTATCGATTAATAATGAAATCCGGTTCAGACAATTTCCGGGCATCTGCAATACAAGGCATTATGAAAAGAATCAAAGCAAAGGGCGTGGAAGTAGTTGTTTATGAACCTGTTTTGAAAGAAGATTCTTTTTTTGGATCTAAGGTTTCTCGGGATTTGGAAGCTTTTAAACAAGAATGTGATATTATCATATCCAACCGAAAAACTCCAGAATTGGAGGATGTAAAAGAGAAAGTATATACTAGAGATTTATTCGGAAACGATTAAAATTAAAAACTATTTTTATAAAAACATTTATGAAAAACATTATAATTACCGGAGGTGCCGGTTTCATAGGCTCTCACGTTGTAAGAGAATTTGTGAAGAATAATCCGGATTCTAAAATCATCAATCTTGATGCTTTAACTTACGCTGGAAATCTTGAAAACCTGAAAGATATCGAAAACGAACCTAATTATGTTTTCGAAAAAGCAGACATTACAAAACCAGAAGAGCTTAGAAAAGTTTTTGAAAAATATAATCCTGATGCAGTAGTACATTTAGCTGCTGAAAGTCACGTAGATAGAAGTATCACAGATCCCAACGCATTTATTAACACGAATGTCAACGGAACTGCTAATCTTCTTAATCTTTGTATCGAATTCTGGACATTGAACCCAGATCATACCCACGGAAGATTCCCTAACGAACCTAGAAAAAATCTTTTCTATCACGTTTCTACTGACGAAGTTTATGGAAGTCTTGGAGAAACTGGTTTCTTTTTGGAAACAACGCCCTATGATCCGCAATCGCCATATTCAGCATCCAAGGCAGCTTCTGATCATTTGGTAAGAGCTTATGGAAACACTTACGGAATGCCTTTTATTTTGTCTAATTGTTCTAACAATTACGGACCAAACCATTTCCCTGAGAAACTGATTCCGCTTTGTATTTCTAATATTCTGAACGAAAAACCATTACCAATCTATGGTGACGGAAAATACACAAGAGATTGGTTATTCGTAATTGATCACGCCAAAGCAATTCATAAGATTTTCAACGAGTCTAAAACCGGAGAAACTTACAACATCGGAGGTTTCAACGAGTGGCAGAATATTGATTTGGTGAAGGAATTAATCAAACAATTGGACGCAAAACTAGGTAAACCAGAAGGTTATTCTGAAAAACTGATTACTTACGTTAAAGACAGACCTGGACACGATAAGAGATATGCTATTGATGCTTCAAAATTAAATAAAGATCTAGGTTGGAAACCATCTGTAACGTTTGAAGAAGGATTAGGAAAAACTATTGATTGGTTCTTGGAAAACAAAGAATGGCTGGACAATGTAACTTCCGGCGATTATCAAAAATATTACGAAAGTCAATATTCATAAAAACACAAAAAACTAATTTCAAGATGAAAGGAATCATTTTGGCCGGAGGTTCCGGAACAAGACTTTATCCGTTAACAATCGCTGTAAGCAAGCAATTGATGCCTGTTTATGACAAACCTATGATTTATTATCCGCTTTCAACATTATTGTTGGCAGGAATTAAGGATATTCTAATCATCACGACTCCACACGATCAAGAAGGATTTATCAAGCTTTTAGGAGATGGTTCTCAAATTGGTTGTAATATTCAATATAAAGTGCAACCAAGTCCGGATGGATTGGCACAAGCTTTCATTCTTGGTGATGAGTTTATTGGACATGATGCGGCAGCTTTGGTTTTAGGAGATAATATTTTTTACGGTTCCGAAATGGGAACATTACTGAAAAACAAAACTAATCCAGATGGAGGTGTTGTTTTTGCCTACCACGTTTCTGATCCTGAAAGATACGGTGTTGTAGAATTTGATAGTGATTTCAAAGCATTGTCTATTGAAGAAAAGCCTTTAAAGCCAAAATCTAATTATGCTGTTCCTGGATTATATTTTTATGACAATGATGTTGTAGAAATTGCAAAAAACATCCAACCATCTCCAAGAGGTGAACTAGAAATTACTGACGTTAACAATGTTTACTTAAGCAAAGGTAAACTTGAAGTAGGCGTTTTGGATAGAGGAACTGCTTGGTTAGATACTGGAACTTTTGATTCTCTTCAGGATGCTTCAGAATTTGTAAGTGTGATTGAAAAAAGACAAGGTTTCAAAATCGGATGTATAGAGGAAATTGCCTTCAGAAATAAATTCATCAATGAAGAAAAAGTTCTGGAAACAGCAGCAAAATATGGTAAAAGCGGGTATGGTGAATATCTGAAAAACCTTATAAAATAAACTTAATATAGACACAAATGAGTGATTCTCATAAACAAGAATGGACAGAAACAATCGAATCGAATCATTCTCTTTTTGACCTCAATCTAAAAGAAGTTTGGCGATACAAGGATTTGGTTTATATGTTCGTAAAAAGAGACTTTGTTTCTAGTTTTAAACAGACAATTCTAGGTCCGATCTGGTTTTTCATCAACCCTATCTTTACCACTATTGTTTATCTTGTTGTATTTGGAAATATTGCTAAGTTATCAACAGACGGCGCTCCTAAAATTTTGTTTTATCTTGCAGGAATAACTCTATGGAATTATTTTTCTACTTGCCTTAACTCAACATCTAATGTTTTTACGGCTAATGCCAGTATATTTGGAAAGGTGTATTTTCCAAGATTGGTAATGCCTCTATCCATAGTCTTTTCAAATCTGATGAAGCTAGGCGTACAAATGGTATTATTTTTAGTCGTTTTCTTTTATTATTTGTTTCAAGGAGAAGTACAACCAAATTGGTGGATTCTTGCTACGCCTTTTTTAATTGCTCTAATGGCAATCTTCGCATTGGGACTAGGAATGATATTCTCTTCTTTAACGACTAAATACCGTGATCTTCAAATGCTTTTAAGCTTTGGGGTCAGTTTGTATATGTATGCCACTCCGGTAATTTATCCTACATCTAGTTTAAGAGGAATTTTCAAGACGATTGCATTTTACAATCCATTAACCGGTATTTTTGAATGTTTCAAATATGCTTGGTTAGGAGTTGGAGATTTCAGCCCAATGATGTTGATCATCAGCACGGTTATTATTTTAATTATTCTGGCAATTGGAACCGTGATATTTAACAAAGTTGAAAAAGGCTTTATGGATACAGTATAAATCTGGATATGATGAATTGGATCAAATTTTTCAAAACATTAAAAAAATATTATTATCTGGAACCTGCTTTCGATAATATTATTACAGATTTCAGAAAAGTCGAGAACCTTAAAAAAAAGTATAATTGCAATATCGATTATCGCGTAAGAATTTCTTATGATGATATAAGCAATTTCCAAATTGGAGAAAATGTTTACATTGGAGCTTACTCAGTTATTTTTGTTACCAATGAAAATGACAAAAAAAATTCGCAACTTATTATTGGTAAGGATACTTATATCGGCGAGCAAAACAATATAAGAGCAGCTGGCGGAACAATCAAGATTGGAAAAAAATGCCTGATTTCCCAACAGGTAAGCATTATTGGATCTGACCATACATATAAAAAGGGGACTAACATTCAAGATCAGCCCTGGAAGGAAGAAAACAATGGTGTCGAAATTGGAGATGACGTTTGGATTGGATGTTCGGTACAAATAATGGCAGGTGTAAAAATAGGAAATGGAGCAGTCATTGCAGCCGGAAGTGTTGTTACAAAAGATGTTGAAGAAAATACAGTCGTCGCAGGAGTTCCCGCAAAATTTATAAAACACAGAGAATGAAACCTATCGCAATAAAGGCAGAAGACATTTCGAAACAATACCGTCTTGGACAAGTGGGAACAGGAACTTTATCTCACGACCTCAACCGTTTTTGGCATAGAATAAGAGGAAAAGAAGATCCTTATTTACGAATCGGTGAAGTTAATGACAGAACAATAAAAGGAGGCAGCGATTATGTCTGGTCTCTCAGAGATATTAATTTCGAAATAGAACAAGGTGATGCTGTAGGAATTATAGGAAGAAATGGAGCCGGAAAATCAACTTTATTAAAATTATTAAGTAAAGTTACAAAACCCACAACTGGTAAAATATATACAAAAGGGAGAATCGCTTCATTGTTAGAAGTAGGAACAGGCTTTCATCCTGAAATGACAGGTCGTGAAAATGTTTTCCTAAATGGTGCTATTCTTGGAATGACGAGAAAAGAAATCACGAGAAAATTTGACGAAATAGTTGATTTTTCCGGAGTTGAAAAATATATCGACACGCCGGTAAAACGATACAGTTCCGGAATGTATGTGCGCCTGGCATTTGCTGTTGCGGCTCATTTGGAATCAGAGATTTTGATTGTTGATGAAGTTTTAGCTGTTGGTGATTTGGAGTTTCAGAAAAAATGTCTCGGCAAGATGGGAGATGTTAGTAATGGTGAAGGAAGAACTGTTCTTTTTGTAAGTCACAATATGGCTTCTATCAAACAGCTTTGCAACAAAGGAATTTTTCTAGAAAAAGGAAATATAAGATATGACGGGAATATCGATGAGTGTATCAATCTTTATTCTAATGACAATATCTCTGCAGATTCATCTATTCTGGATGTGCTCAATATCAAAGATCCGAATTTAAGCATTTCACATTTTTCAGTTAATGGAATCAATGGAACGATGGTTCCAATGAATTTTGATGACAATAAATTGACTATAAGAGTTGAAGGCGAATTAAAAGAAGAAGCTGAATTTGAATTGGAATCTTTATTTTTCAATAACTTTGATATTCCAATGATGTTTTATGCACCAGGGCATTACGAAGGGGTTAAAAAATATCCTAAAGGTAAATTTGTAGTTGAAAAAACCATTCATCTACCGGAAGGAATGAACAAAGGAAATCTATATATGCACACCTATCTTGCAGATCCCGGAAAGAAAATGTACACCGATCTGAAAAATAAGATCAGAATCGAATTCGAAGGAACAAGAATGCAGACTGGCTGGGTTTTCCAGATAGACAGTGCAGGAATTTTGTATTTGAAATAAGTTTTGAAAAAGAAATTCATCACATACGGAAGTAATGCTTTTCTTCAGTCATCAAAAAGGATTATTGAAGAAGCAAAATCTCTGAATGCCTTTAACGAAACTCAACGTTACGGATATTCGGATTTGCCATATGCATTGAAGTCTTCTCCACTTTTCTTAGATAAAAAAAAAGGCGGACATTGGATTTGGAAAGCTTATATCATTTTTGACAGTCTTTCCAGGTTGTCTAACGGAGATATTTTAGTTTATGTGGATTGCGGAAGTGAACTGAAAAATTCTGCCGGCTGGAAAAATCAATTTGAAGAATTGACTCATTCTGATGCTGTTTTTTTCCAATATAGAGACAATCAGGATTACGGCTGGAAAAGATTCAATCCAAATCTCACTGATGATCCGAAACTGAAATATTGGACTAAAAAATCAACAATCGAGCAATTCCAGAATCTTTTTGAAAATGATAAAGAATGGCTAGGAAAAAATAAACTTTGGGCTGGGTTTACAATTATTAAAAAAACGCCGGAAACTTTTCAATTGGTAAAAGATTGGTTAGATATAATGATTTACAGACCCGATTTAGTTGCCGACCCATTGATTTTTGAAAGAGGAAATCAGAATGAGGGATTCGCTTCTCATCGATATGATCAGACTATTTTGTCGATTATTGTAAGATATTATCAGAAAAATATAAATATTACAATCAAAGATGAAGAAAGTGAAGGCAATTATGATAATCAAATTGTAAAAGCTTCCCGAAGAGTTGATAAAACCGAAGAAAAAAGTATAAAATCGTTCCTAAAAAGAACATATCACAGAATAAAAAAATAATGGAAAAGAATTCCAGAATATATGTAGCAGGCCATCGCGGGCTAGTGGGAAGCGCCATTCTAAGGGCACTAGAAAAGCAGGGCTTTACGAATCTTATCACAAAAACTTCTATTGAGGTTGATTTGAGAGATTATAACCAGACTGCAGATTTATTTGCACAGGAAAAACCGGAATATGTATTCCTGGCAGCAGCAAAAGTGGGCGGAATACAAGCTAATAATATTTACAGAGCTGAGTTTCTTTATGACAATATGATGATTCAGAATAACGTGATTCATCAGGCTCATACGAACGATGTCAAGAAATTATTGTTTTTGGGTTCAAGTTGTATTTATCCAAAAATGGCACCTCAGCCTTTGAAAGAAGATTCTCTTTTAACAGGAACTTTGGAACCAACCAATGAGCCTTATGCCATTGCAAAAATCGCAGGTATCAAAATGTGTGATGCTTATAGAAGTCAATACGATTCTAATTTTATCTCGGCAATGCCAACCAATATGTATGGTCCAAATGATAATTATGATCTAAATAATTCTCACGTTTTGCCTGCTTTGTTAAGAAAATTCCACGAAGCTAAGGAACAAAATCATCCGGAAGTTGTAGTCTGGGGGACAGGAACACCACTTCGTGAGTTTTTACATTCCGATGATCTTGCGGAAGCCTGTATTTTTCTGATGCAGAATTACGATGATTTCGGACATGTTAACGTGGGTAGAGGCGAAGACATCAGCATTAAGGATTTGGCTTTATTGGTAAAGAAAATTGTTGGTTATGAGGGTAATATTGTTTGGGACACTTCAAAACCAGATGGAACACCTAGAAAATTGATGGATGTTACTAAAATTAATGACCTTGGCTGGAAAGCAAAAATCGGATTAGAGGAAGGAATCAGAGATGTTTATGAAAAAAAATTCAAAACAAATAGCATTACATAGATGAAAACGGCACTTATAACAGGCGTAACAGGACAAGACGGTTCTTATTTAGCAGAGCTCCTTCTAGAAAAAGGCTATAAAGTTCACGGAATCAAAAGAAGAGCATCTTCATTCAATACTCAGAGAATCGATCATCTTTATGTAGATCAGCACGAAAATAATGTGAATTTCAAATTACATTACGGCGATTTGACAGATTCTACAAACATCATTAGAATCATTCAGGAAGTCCAGCCAGATGAGATTTATAATCTTGGCGCAATGTCGCACGTGAAAGTATCATTTGACTCTCCGGAATATGTGGCCAATGTCGATGGAATAGGAACTTTGAGAATTCTGGAAGCTGTACGTATCCTTGGTTTGGAAAAGAAAACCAAAATCTATCAGGCTTCAACATCAGAACTTTATGGTGGTTTGGAAGAAAATAAAAATGCAGCTGGTTTTTATGATGAGAATTCGCCTTTCTATCCAAGATCTCCTTACGGTGTAGCGAAAATCTACGGATTTTGGATTACTAAAAATTATCGTGAAGCCTATAATATGTATGCTTGCAACGGAATACTTTTCAATCACGAATCGCCAAGAAGAGGAGAAACATTCGTCACTAGAAAAATTACGATGGCCACTGCAGCAATTGCAAAAGGAAAACAGGAAGTTTTATACTTAGGTAATTTGAATGCTCAGAGAGACTGGGGACACGCGAAAGACTATGTAGAAGCCATGTGGAGAATTCTACAGCAGGATGTTGCAGAAGATTACGTCATTGCAACAGGAAAAACGACTTACGTAAGAGATTTTGTAAGAATGGCTTTTGCAGAAGCAGGAATAGAATTAGCGTTTGAAGGAGAGAATGAAAATGAAGTGGCAAAAGTTTCAAAATGTAATAATCCTGATTATCAATTAGAAATTGGTAAAGTAGTTGTGAAAATTGATCCTCAATATTACAGACCTACAGAAGTTGATTTATTAATTGGAGACCCAACAAAATCAAAGACAAAATTGGGTTGGGAACCAAAATATGATCTTGCCGGTCTTGTAAAAGAAATGATGCAGGAGGATTTAAAAATAATGTAAAAACAATATGGCGGGGAGATTTTTCTCTCCGTTTCTATAAATATTCATAATAATTCTATGCAAAATCAACCTCTGATTTCTATCATAACTGTAGCTTATAACAACAAATGTGGTTTGGAAGAGACAATTAAAAGTGTCATTTCGCAAACTTGGAAAAATTTTGAATTTGTTATAATTGATGGCAATTCTAATGATGGAAGCAAAGAATTATTAGTATCATATTCCTCTCAAATTAATTTCTGGATCAGCGAACCTGACAAAGGAATTTATAACGCAATGAACAAAGGAATTACCAACTCAAAAGGAGATTATTTGATTTTTATGAATAGTGGTGACCGTTTTTCTTCACCGGAAATTTTAGAAAAAATAGTACCTCACTTTAATAGCGAAGATATTGTTTACGGAAACGCTTATTACGAACTGGAAAACCGTAAAAAATATGAATATAGAATCCCATCCAGAATAACTGTTGGATCACTCTTGAAAGAACCAATCTGCCATCAGTCTGCTTTTTTCAAAAAAGAACTTTTCGAAAAATATGGGATGTATGATGAGGGTAATAAAATTGCTTCTGACTGGACTTTTATGATGGATATTTTTATTCATCACAATATTTCTCAAAAGTATATCAGTGAGTTCATCAGCATCTTCGAAAAAACAGGAATCAGCAATACCAATACGGATTTGAGTTTCTCAGAACAAAGAAAATATCTGTCCGAAAATGTTTCTGAGGAAATCCAGAATATGGCAAAATACTTTGATGAATATTCCAAATTCTACAATGGAAAACCAGGAACAATGCTGAGAAATTTAAAGGATAAAATCTATAACTTAATTTATAGAAAAAGAAATTACGAAAGAAAATACATCGATTAGATTTTCAAAAGAGGATTGACATATTTTGGAAATTTACCGTACAGGAAAAAGTCCTTATCAAACTTCATTTTATAAAGATAATAAGCTAAAAACGGATTGAGTAAGAACAAATCTTTTTTAGGAAAATTCTTTTCAAACTCTTTCCCTATTCTCAAGTAAAAACTTTTAAAAATACCAAAATTCATTTTGCAAACATTACTCAAAATTGAAAAATTGGCGAAATTCTTAAGGTAGTTTTCTGCTAATCTAGATTTAGAGTAAAGTCCTCTTTCTTTGGACATTTCCAGCTTTTTCGTAAGTGTAATGAAGTAATGCTCGATATTCTTCAAGCCTACAGTTGCAGTCATAGAATTGGGATTAGACAAAGAATAGTAAACGTAAGTTTCTTCTTCTAAAAAATTAATTTTCTTTGCTGCAACAGCGGTTTCAAATGCCCACAATTCGTCTTCGTGAAGAAGGTCATCCAAAAATTTAAGATGATTGTTTCTTAGAAAATCAGTTTTATACAATTTGTTCCAGGCAGTAACCGCCCATTCTCCAGAAAAAAAACCATCAAGAATTTCCTTATCTCTATAAGTTTCTTTTTTATTTTTCAACTTATGATAATTACTTTCTTTCGGAGCGTCATTTAATAAAAATCGTGTCTTTCCTAGAACAATATCAGGGTCATTCTCTGTTTTATCTATGAAATGCTGAAGAGAAAACTCGTCGCCTAAAATATCGTCATTATCCATAAAAAGAATATAATCTCCTGTTCCCAATTCCATTCCTCTATTTCTTGTTTTACTTAGTCCTAGATTAACTTCATTATTGACAATTTTAAAATCAATATTCAGATTTTCAGCAACATAATCATTCAGGATGTTCCAAGAATTGTCTTTGCTTTTATCATTGATAACAATCACTTCAAAATCCCTGTAAGTTTGATTTTTGATAGAATCCAAACACTTGACAATATAGTTTTCAGCGTTGTATAAAGGAATGACAATTGATATTTTTTTCATTATTTTTTGTGTTTATTGATCAGAACTTTCAAGATCAGAAAAGGATTTATTCTAAAAAATTTTTCTAGGAAAGATATGTTAGTTTTGGATGCAATATCCCAATAGGTTTTTGCCTGACTAAGTTTTTCTTCCGGAGACAATTTATCTTGAAAACGTTCTTTGATATTCAGTAAAGAACTTTGGGGATTTTTCAAAAGTAATTGATAATAGTTTTTCATCAAGCCGTCTTGGAGATAATCTCCAAAAGCTAAAACTTTATCTGTAAATAATATTTTATATTTTCGCTCTATTCTTCTGTATATCAGAGACTCTGAACAGAATTTTTCTCCCTCAAATTCCGGAAAATAAAATTGCTGATGAATTTTGGTTTTGTAACAATAGATCATTTCTCCAGGAAACTCCCAATCATATGTCGCTCTTCCGGAAACGATCCATTCTTTCTTCCCATATTTTTCTTTATCAAAATCAATATTATCAGAAAATCTAATGAAAGTAAATCCTGCAATCTGATAGTCTCTTTTGATTTTATCAGAAAGTGAATCCATTTCTTCAATCGCATTTTCAGCAAGATAATCGTCACTATCAATGACACAGAAAAACTCAGTTTTTGTATTTCTCAAACCATTGTTGACCGCAAAATGTTTTCCTTTATTTTCCTGAAATGTATATTGAACTTCGAATAGATTTTCATTCTGAAACTCTTGAACTAGAGTTTTAGTTTCATCGGAAGAACCGTCATCTACAATTGACCAAATGAAGTTTTTATTAGTTTGATTTTTAAGACTATTATAAAGCTTTGAAAGAATATAAGCTCTGTTAAAAGTAGGTGTAAAAATGGTAAACTTTTGCATTATGGTAGATTTATTGGTTCATAATCTCCATAATCCAGAGCATATTTTAACCAGTTTTTAATTCCATATTTTTTGACAATTTTTCTGTCAATTTTATGATATGGTTTTTGCAAAAATTCTTTTAATCCGGTAAAATCTTCAAAGTCTGTAATGAAAATATTATCTGGATGATAGAAATCGTAATCTTTGAGATTGTGATTGTTGGAAACAAATTTCTGCTCCTGATTCAGACATTCGAAAAACCGGAAAGCAACACCATTATGTGTACTCATTTTGAAATCTACAACTGCTTTTGTTTTCTCTGTATATTTTTCATTTTCAGCTAAAGAAATTCCTTTGTGCTGAAGGCTGACAGATTCAGTTTTCTTCTCTTCTCTAAATTCCGGAATTGTCAAAATAGCCTTGAATTTCAGATCATTTTCTTTAGAATAATTTTCGATATTATATGCCCAATTTATACGCTCATCCAATCCTACTCCAATATAAAAAAGGTCAATTTCTTCTTTTGCAGGATTGTGGAAAATATTTTCTGTGTAATGATAGATCGGCAAAGGAAGAAGATTGTATTGCGAATATTTTCTTATATCGTTGCCGTCAAAAACCAGCCTCCTGTCAAAATATTTATAATAATCAAGCACTCTGGGATACATATCTATGCCGTCCCATTGATAACTGACCATTTTTTTAGCCTGCTTTCTAACACTTTTGATGAGCTTTTCGGAATACATATCCACTCTGATGAAAAAAGCGATGTCATACGTTTTATTCTTCAGTCTTTTTTCAGCGAATTTTTCAAAAATCTGTTTTTCTTTTTTGATGAAGTAATTCTTGTCTTTCAAGATTAATCGTGAAAAAACATTACCAATTTTGTGAGTTAATGCATTTTTTTTTATTGCAGGCGGCAAAGATTCTATCAAAACATCGACCTCGAAACCCATTTTGATCAATTGGTCTACAATCGGTTTCGAAAGGTTAAGATTTTTATTGACGTATAATATCTTCATTAATTAGATTTAACACAGTTTCGATAATATATTCCGCTAAATTATGCTTTTTTTGTACTTTTACAAATTGAGATTTTCTTATTTATTTAAGATTATTTATTACTTAATAAAAAAATTAGATGATTCCAGTAACGAAACCATTTTTACCACCTCAGCAAGTTTATCAGTATTATTTGGAAGGGATTTGGAAAAGACAATGGCTTACCAATATGGGTCCGCTTGCCAGTGACCTCGAACTGAAACTAAAGGAATTTTTGAAAGTCAGTCATTTACTATTTGTGACTAATGGAACAGTTGCTATACAAATGGCTATCAAAGCGTTGGAACTGAAAGGAGAAATTATCACAACACCTTTTTCTTTTGTTGCGACTACAAGTTCTATTGTTTGGGAAAACTGCCAGCCTGTTTTTGTCGATATTGATAAGGATTCATTAAATATTGATGCTACTAAGATTGAAGCTGCAATTACTGATAAAACCTCGGCAATTTTGGCAACTCACGTTTATGGGAATCCTTGCGATGTCGTGAAGATTGAGGAAATAGCAAAGAAAAATAACCTGAGAGTGATTTATGATGCGGCGCACGCTTTCGGAGTAGAAATCAATGGAAAATCTATTTTTGAATACGGCGATATTTCCACTTGTTCTCTTCACGCAACCAAACTTTATCACTCAATAGAAGGCGGATTGATTATTACTAAAGATCCTGAATTACTGAAAAAATTAGCTTACATCAGAAACTTCGGATTCGATGGTCCTGAAAACTTTGCAGAATTGGGGCTCAACGGAAAGAATTCTGAATTTCACGCAGCAATGGGATTAGCAAATCTGAAATACATCGATTCTATTCATAAAAAAAGAAAAGAAATCACAGAAAGATATGATGAGAAATTGCAGAATCTGAAAGCTGTAAGACCAATTTGGCACTCTGATTCTGAAAATAATTTTTCTTATTACCCCATCATATTTGAAAGCGAAGAACTTATGTTGAAAATCATTGAACATCTTAAGCTTCACGAGATCTATACAAGACGATATTTTTATCCTTCGCTTGCCAATTCTTTACCTTATGTAAAATCTGAAAGCAATCTGCCAATTACAGAAGATATTGCAAAACGTGTGCTTTGTCTTCCGCTTTATGTCGATTTGACTTTGGAGGAAGTGGATATGATTTCTAGATTGATGCTAAGAATTCAAAACAATTAAAAATATGCTGATTGTAGGAGCAAAAGGTTTCGCTAAAGAAGTTATGGAGATTTTTCATCAAAAAGGTGAAACAGAGAATCTGCACTTCTATGATGATGTATCCTCGGATATTCCTGAGTTTCTTTACAATCAATTTAAAGTTTTGAAAAGCGAACAAGAAGCTAAAGAACTTTTTGAAAAAACCTCATCTGAATTTGTTATAGGAATTGGAAATCCTCAATTACGATATAAACTGGCAGAAAAATTCCAAAATCTAGGCGGAACATTGATATCATCCATTAGCAATTTTGCAGAAATAGGAAGTTTCGGAATTGAAATTGATGAAGGCTGCAACATTTTAGGAGGTGTGAAAATTTCCAATGATGTCAAAATCGGAAGAGGAACTATTGTTTATTACAATTCTATCATTACTCACGATGTCACGATTGGAGAGTTTTGTGAAATTTCTCCAGGCGCAACTTTGTTGGGAAGATGTAAAATTGGAAAGTTTGTAAAAATTGGAGCTGGCTCTATTATTTTTCCTGATGTCAAAATCGGAGATAATTCTGTTATAGCCTCCGGAGCAGTTGTCAGAAATGACGTTCCGGAAAATACAATGGTAGCAGGAGTTCCAGCAGAAATCAAAAAAACACTTTAGACTTGAAAAAAAAGTCAATACTTTTTGTAGCAGACAGACCTGATTGGGCTTACCATAACCTCATCAAAACCTGGGGCGATGGATTGAAAGAATTCGATTGTTATGTAACCTTCGAAGAGGATTTTAACATCAGAGCCAAAAGCTTTTCTTTTTCCGAAAAGCTAATGACCAACTTCATTAATCTTGTCAAAAACAGTGATAAGAAATTTGTTATCGATTCATCATCAAAATTTTCTTATCCAAAATATAAAATACCGCCGGTTTTTGAAGTAAACTCTGGAAAAAAAGTAGAAAAAACACATTTTGATGTGATTTTCGAATGTGCTTTCTATTTTCAGTTTATGTCGGTTTTTCCATTTACTTCAGATAAGAAATTTGTAGGAATTTACACCGATTCTTTTCCCCACGAAGGTCCAAGCTTTGATGAAAAGACAAAAACCGACCTTAAAAAATTGTCACGCCAAGAGTTTTTTGAAAAATATTTGAAACCTTATGATGGCATTATCGTTGGTAGTTCAGGTTTATATAATGATTATAAAGAACTGACAGATAAAATCACGTTTGGAAATGGAATTTATCTTCAGGAAGAATTTGTAGAAAATAAAAATATCGAAGAAAAAGAAGGCTTGACAATCGGCTGGACTGGAAACCCAAATCGTCCTATGAAAGGTTTCCGGGAAGTGATAGAACCGGCGATTGAAGAAGTCAATAAAACAGGCAGAAAGGTTTCTCTGAAAACAAAATTTTCTGGCCCATACAAAGATTTACTGACTTTCTACAGTGATATAGATATTATCGTAATTGCATCAGAAGCAGACACAGGTCCTTCTCTTTTCGCTGAAGCCAGTTTATCAAAAGTCCCAACCATTTCAACGAAAATCGGTTTTCCAAAAATGATTATAGAGGACGGTTTAAACGGTATTTTTGTAAAAAGAGATATTGAAGAAATGAAAAATGCGATTATCATGGTTTATGATAATCGTAAACTTTTGAGATCTTTCTCGGAAAGGATTAAAGAAGATTATCTTAAACAGTTGGATAATAAAATTTCTTTTGAGAATTTAAAAAAATTATTTAGTTAATAATACATCGAATGTTAGGAACATTAATTTGGAGAATAAAAGAAGCAACCGCTGTTTTTTTGGGCAAGAAAAAAACCCAAAAAGAAATGCCAAAACAAAATTTACCAGAAAGAAATCTGAACAACCTGACGCCTTTCCAATCCAAAGATGAAAAACTAAATCAATTTTTATCAGGATTATCAATTGAATTCATCTTCAGTGAGTTTAATGAAGAAAGAGTGAATGCCGGAGGTGCCGATCTTAGTCATCAATTGAGATTAGACCCAAGTCTCAGCACTTTGAAAAAATATTTTCCTAATGCAAAATATACCGCTTACTCAGATTTTGATTTAAAAATAAAAGGTGTTCATCTCAAAAAGATAGAAAAACCTATTCTGCAGGACAAAAAAAAAATGGAAAGACATTTTTATCATTTGGCAGATTATTACAAATTCAAAGGGATGCTGGAATCAGAAGCTGATATTGCAATTTCCATTGATTCTGATATGTATGTTTTGAATGACAATGTTTACAGCCTAATTTATCTGACAGAGAAATTTGGCTTCTGTGTTCCAAACAGTTCCGCCCGGAGTATGAATTTTGAAATCGAAACATCTCTTGATACAATTCCTGTAACTGATGAAAGTAAAGGTTTTGGAACAACTTCGAATATTACGCCAATGACATTGTCAAAAAAATCAGAAGCAGGAAAATTATTCTACAAGAAGTGTTGCGAAATTATGGAAAAAGAACCGTCTCGCGCTTCTATTGTAATGTGGAAAGCGGCTTGGGAAAGTGGCGTTTATCCTTATTTCCTTCCGAAAGAATTCTGTGTCTGCAGAGGGAATGAAGGGCTTGGTAATGAAGTAATCTTGCACGTTGGACATCCTTCGGTCGCAGAATTTTATAATGTAAAAATATAAATAGATGCTATTCAACTCTCTTAGCTTTGCAATATTTTTACCGATAGTTTTTGCTTTATATTGGCTTACAAAAACCAGAAGAAAGCAGAATATTCTTCTGATGATTGCAAGTTATTATTTCTATGCTTGCTGGGATTGGAGATTTCTTTTTTTATTAGCATTTTCAACATTTCTGGATTATTACACAGGTGTCAAAATTGAAGAATCTAAGAAAAAGTCTTACAAAAAATTCTGGTTCTGGCTGAGTGTTAGTGTTAATCTCGGATTTTTAGGATTTTTCAAATACTACAATTTCTTTGCAGAATCATTCTCAGAATTATTTGCCGGTTTTGGATTTCAAATTAATCCTTGGGTTTTACAGATTATCCTACCTGTTGGGATTTCTTTCTATACATTCCACGGGTTGTCTTACGTTATTGATATTTATAAGGAAAGAATCAAAGCAGAAAAATCTTGGATAGATTATGCATTGTTTGTCAGTTTTTTCCCCCTTTTGGTTGCAGGTCCTATTGAAAGAGCTACTCATTTACTTCCTCAAATTAAGAGAGAGAGAAATTTTAGCTATAGCAATTCAGTTGATGGGTTGAGGCAGATTCTTTGGGGACTTTTCAAAAAAATGGTTGTGGCAGACAATTGTGCTTATTATGCCAATATGATTTTCAACGATTATCACAATTATACAGGTGTTACCTTGATTTTTGGAGCTGTTCTATTTGCATTTCAGATTTACGGTGATTTTTCCGGCTATTCTGATATTGCTTTAGGAACGGCAAGATTATTTGGATTCGATTTGTTGAGGAACTTTTCTTATCCTTATTTCTCAAGAGATATTGCAGAATTCTGGCGCAGATGGCACATTTCACTTTCTTCTTGGTTTCGGGATTATTTGTACATCCCATTAGGTGGAAGCAAAGGTGGAAACTGGATGAGAATCCGGAATACGTTTATTATCTTCATTGTTAGCGGTTTTTGGCACGGAGCTAATTGGACATTTATTATCTGGGGTTTCCTAAATGCCCTTTTCATAATGCCTTCTATCGTTTTGAAAACCAATAGAAATAATTTGAATATAGTGGCAGAGGGAAGAACATTCCCGAATTTCCGAGAAATCATCCAGTTGATTGTCACGTTCTCCCTGGCTTGTTTTGCCTGGATATTTTTCCGTTCGGCTTCGGTTACAGATGCGTTTGCTTATATTGGAAGATTATTTTCTACGCTCGGAACTGGAATAGGATATCCTTATAAACTGCTAAATGGCGATCTGAGAGTTTTGATTTTTGTAGTAATAATGTTAATTTTCGAATGGTTTATGAGAGAAGAGCTTCACCCACTGAGGAGACCTTTTACAAAATTACCGACCGCTGCAAGATGGATAATTTATTTCTTGTTAGCTACTTTGGTCTTGTTATTTGCTGGTGAGCAGGCAGAGTTTATTTATTTTCAATTTTAAAAGAGATGAAAAAGTTTATTATTAGAACACTTCTATTTTTATCGCCTTTTCTAATCATTGAAATTTCTCAAGGTTTTTTACCGATTTATGCATTTACACATAAGTTCTATGAATCTCCTATGTACAAAAGTACTGTGGTTCCTCACAATTATCCGATCTATGCCAATCAGAAAGGAGAAATGACCGGAGTGGGCGACCTTTGTTTCAATACCAAGTATGAAATTCCAAAAGACGAAAGTTATATTACTGATGAATTAGGTTTCAGAAATGATAAATTTGTTAAAAACCCTGATATTCTTATCATTGGAGACTCTTATACAATGGGAGCAACACTTAATCAATCTCAGCTTTTTACCAATCAATTAATAAAAAACTCCAATTATTCTGTCTATGGCATGGCTCCAATAGATTTTTCAATTATTGATAAATTGCTCAAGTTAGGCATTATTCAGAAACCTAAATATATTATTTATCAACGAGTTGAACGAGGAGAAGTTCCTAAAATTGAATATTTTGACAATTCTTTCTCTAATCAATTAAAATACAAATACAATAATCTTTGGACACTTGGGAATACTAGTGTTTTTCTAGACAAAATTTCCCGAGGCTATATTAATAATTATGCTAAAGCAAAGATTACAAAAAGCAGAGGAACAGGAATCCAGTCAAAAGTGGAAGACAAATTATTTTTTTATGATACAAAACACACCAATCCTTCACAAAAATGGATGAATATCAATATCAAATCTTTAGAGTCTTATAAAAAATATTGTGACTCTATTGGAAGTCAATTTATTTACCTGCCAATGCCAAATAAAGAGACTGTTTATTTTGATAAAGTTCCTTTAGAAAAACAACCAGATTATCTTTTCAGAATCGGAAATATTCTAAAACAGAAGAATATCAATTACTATCCGACTATTGAATTTTATAATAATTTCAGAAAAACGGATAATAGAATGTTATATCAGTATGATGATTCTCACTGGAATGCGCTAGCGTCTGAGCTCATTGCCAAAGAATTAATAAAAAAAATTGAAGAAGAAGAAGAAGAACGTACAAACTAATAATGATATCACAATTAACCTTTACAAGATTTATTGCGGCTTTTCTCATTGTTTTCCTTCATTACGGTGCTGAACTTTTTACCGATATACCAGATTCAGCTAAAATCATTAGAGACCATCTTCATTTGGGAGTAAGTTATTTTTTTGTTTTGTCGGGTTATGTTATGATGATTGCTTATTCTGATCTCGAAAGAATTGATTTTAAAAACTATATCATCAATAGACTTTCCAGGATATACCCGACTCATGTATTAGCATTATTTCTTACAATTTTTGTGAGTATCTTATCTAGTATTAATTATTTAAGCTATTACAAATTTGATACTGAGGGATTTATGTTAAATCTTTTATTATTACAAGCTTGGTCTCCCAATTATGCACTTAGTTTCAACATCCCTTCCTGGTCTATATCTGTCGAATTATTTTTTTACGTTTGCTTTCCATTTTTATTCAACTGCTTCATAAGAAAAGTAAGCATAAGAACTGTAATCATTACATGTATTATATTTTGGATTACTATGCAAGTGGTTCTTAATCTATATTATAGATCTGATTACTTTGACTTTTCAAAACCAGCTCATAAGAATTTTTTGTTTTACAACCCTGTTTTTAATTTCAGTAGTTTTTTGATTGGTTGTTTAGCTGGTTTGATATATAAAACAAAAAAATACCGCCAGAAAAATTATGACTTCATTATTATCCTGCTCATTTTTCTGACTACATTTTGTATAATTAAATTTCATAATCTTTTGCTCCAAAATGGTTTATTATCGATTAATTTTGCACTGGTAATTATAGCTCTTTCCTTGAATAATGGTTATATTGCTAGAATATTTAAAAACAAAAAATTGGTGTATTTAGGTGATATTAGTTTTGCAATGTACTTACTTCAGTTTCCTATATTTACTGCTCTTAACAAGATCAACACTATTGTAAATTTTAAAAATCCTTATATTTATTTTATAATTGGATTTTCCATTTTACTAGTATGTTCGCATCTTGTATTTAGATTTTTTGAAAATCCATTGAGAAAAAAAATAAAAACACTTTTTATATGATTGTTGGTCGAGGACTTTTAGCATCTTTATTTATAGAAAATGACAGAAATGACACTGTTTTTTTTGCTTCTGGTGTTTCTAATTCTTTAGAAACTAGTTCTGAAGAATTTCTGAGAGAAGAAAATCTTATAAAAAAAACAATATCAGAAAATCCTGGTCAATTATTCGTGTATTTTTCTACTTGCAGCGTTTATGACTCTTCTAAAACAGGTAGTGATTATGTTCTTCACAAACTGAAAATGGAACAATTAATCAAAAATTCCTGCGAAAAATATCTGATTCTTAGGGTAAGTAATGCTGTTGGGAATGGTGGTAATCCTAATTTGCTGATGAATTATCTTATCCGTTCAATCAACAACAATGAAACCATTAATGTCCATACAAAAGCAACCAGAAATTTAGTCGATGCAGAGGATATTAAGAATATTACTTTTCAATTAATTGAAAAATCTGATTTAAATAAAATCATTAATGTAGCTTACATTCAGAATTATAGAATTATTGAGATTTTAGAAATTATTGAACGTTTTTATGATAAAAAATTAAATATGAATCTCATTAAAAGTGGTTCAGGATATGATATCAATGTTCCCGATGTAGAGAATTATTTTCAGGAGAATGGATTGACAGACAAAGAATCATATCTTTGTCGAATATTAGAGAAATATTACTCTTAAACTATGAACGATTTTAAAGATAAACTTAGTAGTAAAAATATTTTAGTCACAGGCGGAGCTGGTTTTATTGGTTCTAATCTTTGTGAAGAACTTATAAACCTCGACGCAAATGTAACTTGCCTTGACAACTTCTCCACAGGTTTCAGAGAAAATCTGGAATCCATAAAAGACCATCCGAAATTCAAATTAATCGAAGGCGATATTCGCAATTTGGAAGATTGTAAAAAAGCTTGTGAAAACCAGGATTTTGTATTGCACGAAGCGGCGCTTGGTTCTGTTCCAAGATCAATCAATGATCCAATTACAAGTAACGATGTAAATGTAGGTGGATTTTTGAATATGCTTGTAGCAGCCAGAGATGCCAATGTTAAAAGATTTGTTTATGCTGCAAGTTCATCTACTTATGGTGATTCTGAAAGCCTTCCAAAAATTGAAGATAAAATCGGAAAACCACTTTCTCCATATGCGATTACAAAATATGTTAACGAGTTATATGCTGATGTTTTCAAAAGAACATACGATTTTGACACCATCGGTTTGAGATATTTCAATGTATTTGGAAGGAAACAAAATCCAAACGGCGCTTATGCAGCAGTTATTCCAAAATTCGTAATGCAATTGATGAATCACGAATCTCCAGTTATCAACGGCGGTGGAGAATACTCAAGAGATTTTACTTACATCGACAATGTTATTTTGATGAATCTTTTAGCATTAACGTCCGAAAACTCAGAATCTGTAAATCAGGTTTACAATACAGCTTTCGGAGAACGAACCACTCTAAATGATCTCGTAAGTAATCTGAAACAATACCTATCCGATTTTGACCCTAAAATTGCAGAAATAGAAGTTATCTACGGTGATTACAGAAAAGGTGATGTTCCACATTCTCTTGCGAGTATCGACAAAGCAAAAAATTTATTAGAATATCAGCCAAAACACTCTATGAAAGAAGGCTTGAAAGAAGCTGTAAAATGGTACTGGAACAATCTTAAATAAAACAATGAATCATAAAATTACAATAATAGGTCTTGGTTATGTAGGCCTTCCTTTAGCAAGATTATTCTCTACAAAATATCCTGTTGTAGGATTTGATATTAATGAAAAAAGAATTGCAGACCTAAACGCTGGAAAAGACGACACCCTAGAAGTTGAAGATGATTTGCTGAAATCTGCCTTGGTTCCAAACAATCCAAATTTTGGAGAAACAGGATTGTTCTGTTCCAATAAATTTGGAGATATTGCTGATTCTAACATTTATGTGGTAACCGTTCCAACACCTGTTGATAAAAACAATCGCCCTGATCTTACACCGCTCTATAAAGCGAGCGAAACTGTAGCTAAAGTTCTAAAAAAAGGAGACATTGTAATCTATGAATCCACTGTTTATCCTGGAGTTACAGAGGAAGAATGCATTCCTGTTTTGGAAAAAAATTCGGGATTGAAATTCAATGTTGATTTTTTTGCTGGTTATTCACCGGAAAGAATCAATCCTGGCGATAAACTTCATACCGTTGAAAAAATATTGAAAGTAACGGCTGGATCTACTCCTGAAATCGGAAAAATCGTAGATGATCTTTACAAATCGGTGATTATTGCAGGAACCCATTTGGCTCCAACGATTAAAGTTGCAGAAGCAGCAAAAGTCATAGAAAACTCTCAAAGAGACATCAACATTGCATTTGTTAATGAGTTAGCCAAGATTTTTAACCTGATGGGAATAGATACACATGATGTCTTAACAGCCGCAGGTACAAAATGGAATTTCTTACCATTCAAACCAGGTTTAGTTGGTGGGCACTGTATTGGTGTTGATCCTTATTATCTGGCACAAAAAGCTCAGGAATTTGGTTATCATCCAGAAATTATTTTGGCCGGCAGAAGAATGAATGATTCTATGGGACAATACGTTGCAAGCGAAACGGTAAAACAAATGCTAAGACAGGATCTAAAAGTTAATGGTTCTGATGTTTTGGTCTTAGGATTTACCTTCAAAGAAAATTGTCCTGATGTTAGAAACACGAAGGTCGTGGATGTTGTCAAAAATCTTGAGGATTACGGAATCAATGTTGCTATCTATGATCCGTGGGCTAATCCGGAGGAAGTAAAGCATGAATATGGTTTGGAAACCTCAACAAAACCACCTTTCAAAAAATATGATGCAGTTGTTTTAGCTGTTTCCCATAAAGAATTTAAAGATCTCAACATCAAAAATCTACTCTCAGAAAAAGGAATTATCTATGATGTGAAGGGTATATTAGAAAAAGAAAAAAGCATTAAAAGGTTGTAGAATGAATCCAAAGATTGCCTTTTTAACGCCAGGCAGACATAACCCAATGGGGGTATTTAGCGAAAGTTATATGAATAACATCCCTAACATTGAGAGATTTTTTGGTAATGATATTCCTTTTTTTCCTGAAGGAACTTCTCGCAAAAGGCAAAGATTTATTCGATATCTATTGACTATTCTATCTTTTAAAAATGACAGATTACTTCAAAATTTATATAAACTAATTTTAAAGAGATATCTAAAAAAAAGAAAAATAGATTTTGTAATTGCAGAATTCTTAACGACGGGTGCAAGTGTGGTTGAGGTCTGTCAATCACTTAACTTACCTCTTATCACGAATGTTTTAGGACACGAAATCAACAGGAAGGACTATCTTGATCTTTATGATAAAAAATATAGAATGCTTGCTAATTATAAGCAATCTTACATTATTCCCGTTTCAAAGGATATGATTCCAAAACTTAGAAAATATAAGTTTAAAAATATCATTTATTCTCCAATCGGCGCCAAGCCTTTTTTCTTTGATGTTAAACCAGATTATCACTCCAATAATTTACTGGCAATGGGCAGATTTGTTGATATAAAATCTCCATTAGATACCATCAGGGCATTCAAGATTGTAAATGAAAAATACAACCACATTCGTCTCAATTTTGTTGGTGTTGGTGATCTTTGGGAAGAAGCCAAAACATTAGCAAGAGATCTTAAAATATCTGATAAAATTAACTTCATAGGATCAATTAATCAGACTAAACAACTTGAACTCTTTGAAGAAGCTGCAATTTTTCTCCAGCATTCTGTAACAGCTAAAAATGGAGACTCAGAAGGAACTCCCGTGGTTATAATAGAAGCTTCTGCAGCAGGTATACCGGTAGTTTCAACAAAACATGCCGGAATTGTTGATGTTGTAAAGGATAACGAAAGTGGCTTTCTAGTTGAAGAACATGATTATAAAGCTATGGCCGATAAAATCCTTGATCTTCTTGAGAACAGAAATAAGCTGAAAACTTTCGGTGAAAATGGGAGAGAGTTTATAAAAGAAAATTTCACAGCGAAACATCATACAGATGTCGTCCAAAAGATCATAGATTCTTTTTGATTATCGATCAAATCTCCATCGGAAAAATTTATATCCCACAAACAAAGGCAGACGGTAAAATAAGTCCTGCTTTTTTAGTTTTTTAGAATAGGCTGAAGAAAGATAATCTGTAAGGCTCAAAGATTTCATTTGGTTATAAGCTATATAGCTTCTTTTCCAAAGTTGCTCATTTTTCTGTGCTTTCCAGTTCATTTCGAGAGTCATTCCTTTGAAGTCAACCAGATATTCAAGAATCAGTTTTTTCTTGTAAGAATCTTTTTCTTCACGATAAGCCTTGTCCATATAAAACGCAATCGTAATCCAATTCCCAAAATGCTTCTCTCCCCTATTATGAATAATTGAAGCGCCGTGGAAATAATATAGATAAGTATTCTCTCTAAGAAACGCAATTTTTTCAAACTTCAGCATACTTTGAAAACTCCAAAGAACATCTTGAGAAAAGAGATCTTTCACAAAATACAATTGATGTTTCACTATAAAATCCATTCTCACAAGCTTATCGCAAGCCATTACAGGATATTGTCCTTTCACAAAATACCAGACTATTTCTTTGTTACCTTCCAGAATATCTTTTTTAGAATTAATAGGAAAATAATTTCGTCTCCAGTTTTCTTCTTCATTGATGCAGACACTTTGTCCTAAAACCATTTCTGCATTGGTTTCTTCTGCAAGCTTTACAAGATGTTCAATCGCATAATCTGTGATCTCGTCATCACTATCCAGAAAATAAATATACTTTCCTTTTGCCAGATCTATTCCTGCATTTCTAGCCATAGATAAACCTTGGTTGGTTGGCTGATTGAAAATGATAAAATTAAAATCCGGATTTTTCTGAATAAATCTCTCTGCAATTTCCATAGATGAATCTGGTGTTAGATCATTCACCAAGATGCATTCGATATTTTTGTAGGTTTGATTAACAACCGACTGCAAACATCTTTCAATGAATTGTTCAACTTTATAGACAGGAATTACGATTGTAATAAGCGGACTCATCAGGTGTATTTTAATTTTATTAAATTTAGGCAAAAATAGAAATAAAAATCTGGCATAAGAGTATCTTTGCATTAATAGAAACACAATGGGTTTATTTTCCAAAATTATTTTTAAAATACTGAAAGAGAATTCTCTTAACGTCATTCGGAAAAACAAAAATTCCAAAATTGGAGATGTATTTAAAATTGGGAATTATTCTCATTTTTCTATTCATCCGTCTGCTTCTTTGTTGATTAACAATCGGGTTAATCTTAGAAATTATTGCAATTTTGTATTGGGAGAAAACGCAACAGTTATTCTGGAAAAGAATGTCTTTATGAATAATTATTGTTCTATTAATGCTATCGAAAAAATAGAAATCGGGGAAAACACTTTGTTTGGCGAAGGTGTGAAACTTTACGACCACAACCACGAATATAACGAAAAAACTGTTGAACATCGCAAATTCACATCTTCTCCCATAAAAATTGGGAAAAATTGTTGGCTGGGAAGCAATGTCACGGTCTTGAAGGGCGTTACAATAGGTGACAATTGTATTATTGGTGCCAATTGTCTTGTCCATAAGGACGTTCCCGAGGGGACTGTTCTCAAACTAAATCAGATATTTTCTTAATTAATTTGTATGGATCAATCACCCAAGATTTCCGTTGTAATGTCCGTATATAATGGCAGCAATTTTTTAGCTCAGAGTATTGAGGCTATTTTGGATCAGACATTTCAGGATTTCGAATTCATTATTATTGATGATGCTTCTACGGACAAAACACCTGAGATTATAAAAACTTATGCTGACAAAGATTCCAGAATCCAAGCTTTCCGAAACGAAAAAAACATTGGACCGGCTGGCTTCATTAAGAATCTTAATACGGGTTGTAGAGACGCTAAAGGAAAATATATTGCAAGAATAGACCACGATGATATTTCCAGAAAAGATCGTTTCCAGTTGCAATATGATTTTTTGGAAAATAATCCTGAAATCTTTATTGTTGGAGCTGCTCTCAAAAGAGTGGATGAAAACAACAAAGATTTGGGCGAGATGCGAGCACCTCTTAATAATGAAGGAATAAAACAAGCAATGCCAAAAAAAATCTCTTTATATCATCCCGTAATTATGTTCAGGAAAGAATTTTATCGCGATTTTTACAGAGAGAAAATGCGCTATTGTGAAGATTACGATTTTTATTTCAGGATTATGACGGACGACTTGAAAATGGCAAATCTGGATGAATGTCTACTGGAATATAGGATTCTTCAAAACTCTCTCTCCAGAGAACAGGATAAAGTGATCAAAAATCTTTTTATTAATCAATCTAAAGTTTTTTATGAAGAACGATTGAGAAAGGGCAAAGATTCTTATGATTCTTTTGAACCGAATGACTTTTTGAACATTTACAAGAATCCTTCAAAACAATTGTTTGTAAAAGCCATCAATGTTTCAAAAAAGTATTATGATTACGTAGGATTCCAAAAGCTGATGGCGAAATATAAAGCGCTATACAGTTCTGATTTTTTCTATTTAAAAAATAATTTTCTTCTTGCTTTGGGTGAATCTGCATTCTATAAATATTCTAAATTGATCAATAAGCTGGGATCATCGGAATCAATACAATAAATCTTATGACAGATATTTTTATCAAATCTTTTAATCGTCCCTTTTATCTGGACAGATGTATTTCTTCTATTAATCAATATATTTCGGGAGATTTCAGGATTAAAATTTTGGATGATGGAACCCCTAAACAATATCTGGACAAGATCAGAAAAAAGCACTTGAATGTTGATATTCTTCTTTCTGATAATTATGAAAAAAAAATTAAAGCGATTGACGAAAATCTGATATCTGGAAAAGCAGTTAACGGATTCGAAATTCCCACCAAATTCTGGTACAAGAATGTTAAAAATGCATCAGAATATGTAATTGTAACAGAGGATGATGTTTGGTTTACCAATCCTATTAATATCAATGAGTTATCAAATCAAGCTAAAATTTTAGACATTAATCTGATAAAGCTTGGCTGGCTAGGAAATGAATCTGAGAGAAAAGATTTGATAATTGATTCCATCTCTGAGAATCTGGAGTCAGCAAAACCAAAAGATCTTCTTTTCTTTCCAAAAATACTAATGGAAGCTTTCTTCTATAATCAATATAAATTTTACACTATTCTTTACAAATTAGGGAAAGTAAATCATTATTCTCAAGGGAAATATTGGGCAATCAATTCTATATTGATGGGATTCTTCAACAAAAATTATTGGCTTAAAATCTGGGAAGGGATGGACGGAAAAGTTGATGAGAAAAGACAGCTTATCAATGCATCTTTGTTCTACAAAAAGAATAAAAACAATCCTAATTTTATTTCAAGGCTGAAAACAGAATCGATGAAAACAACTTTCCAATCATCAGCAACCAATTCTTACCACGAGTATGGTTTTGATTTCGATGTCAACAGATTCAATCATTTGATTAATGAAGCTTGGCTGAGAGGTGAATTTGATGCTATGGAAAATTTTCCAAAAGATTTTTCTCTGGACTATTTCAAGAGATTCGTTTCTGAAAAAATCAATTTTACAGAATTCCAAAAATGGGCGGATCAGTTCCGGAAACAGTATGAAAATATGGGTTGCAAAACTGAATAAAAAAACTCCGAAAGTAATTTTCGGAGTTTTATATTTTAGATTAATCTTTTATAATAAGACCTGCATATTTTCCATCAAATTCTACAACATACGGTTTAAGTCCTTTTGTTTCACAGAAATCTTTGAATGCTGCGTTGTCTCCGATATCATCACTCATAAAGATTCCATTTTTTCTAACTTTACTTAGTAATAAATTATAAGCCCAGATTCTGCCATCATAAGATTTATCACTGTCATAATGCACAACATCAAAAGAATTTGCTTTACCGAAAATCTTCGGTAAAGATTCCTTATCTGCATAACGATAGAGATCCCAGTTATTTCTATATTTCTGAGGAATTACACAACCTACGAAATCCTCACTCTGGTTTTGCAGAAGATAAGGCATATCCGAACTGTAAAGCGTTCCGTTTCTATGAACCAATGAAGCCAAAGCAGCGAAAGATGACCAGCCATAGGCCACACCTGTTTCCACTGTTTTTTGAGCATTCGTATATTCATTGATATAATAAATAACACTTAAAGATCCTGCTCCACCTAATTTAACTGGCGCTTTTGCCTGGATTTGCAATGCTTCTGCAAACTCCTGTGGAAATAGTTTTTCAAAAGGAATAAAAGTCGTGTTAAGAACTTTCTCTATAAAATCTTTTTCAGAAATTGCAATGGATGCACACCATTTCTCTGCTTCTTCTTTTCCTCTCAAACCGGAAGAACGGTTAAAGATGTTTTTCCAAATCTTTCTTCTTAACTCCGGGTATAAATCCGGACGTTTTAGATATGCAAAAAATGTTGAAGCAATCTCAGAGATTTTATTCATAAATTATGTTTTGAAATGCAAAAATACAAAAGAATTGCACAAACAATCTTTATATTTGTTTTTTTAGAATTATTTTTTTGATAACACATATAATGCAGAAAAAGATAAAAGTACTATTTCGTCATAGGTCTATGGAAATGGGAGGCGTAGAAAAGGTGATATTAAATCTTTTAAATAATTTAGACAAAAACAAGTTTGATATTACTTATCTTGTCAGTCTTTACCAAGGTGAATTGAGGGACAAAGTTCCTTCTTATATTAATTATATTAAAATCAATAAAGGAAAAGAAGATTTTTCTAAAAATACTCTCATCAGTAAATTACAGCTTGTTTACAGAGGATTAAAAATAAAATTCCTGGAAACATTTCCAAATCTTACAGATAAAATTTACCTCGATCAAAAATTTGATGTTGAAATTGCTTCTACTTATGCAGATTACAATTCGGTAATTAGAAGTTCCAACAAAAATTCAAAAAAAATAGGCTGGTTACACTCGGATATTACACAACCTGGGCTAAAAGAGATTTTACCCGAAATATTAGATAACCTTCAGCATTTTGATCACGTGATTTATGGTTCCCAACAATCTTATGATATTCTTCACGAATATTTTTCAGATATAAAAATTCAAAAAGAAAGTGTGATTCTTAATGCTATTCCAATAGAAGAATTGAAAGAAAAGGCTCAGGAATTTTCTGTAGATTATGACGGGATTCCAACTTTTATTTCTGTAGCAAGATTACACTTCAGAAAAGGATTCCATAAATTGGTGGAAGCTCATTATCTTCTTTTGAAAGAAGGTTTTAAACATCAGATTGTGGTAATTGGTGATGGTGATGAAAGAGAAAATTTGGAAAATCAAATTGCGCAATTAGGCGTTCAAGATACATTCAAATTATTAGGCACAAAAATGAATCCTTATCCTTATGTCAAGAATGCAGATTTCTATGTAATGCCATCCGAAACAGAAGGCTGGCCATTAATTATTGCAGAAACATTGATTCTCCAGATTCCAATTATCTCAACAAATGTGGGTGGGATTCCTGAGATGATTATACATCAGGAAAATGGCTATCTAACAGACTATGACTCAGAAAAATTGAAAGAGGCAATGAAGGAGTTTTTAACCAATAAGGCATTGGTAGACCACATAAAAATCAAACTTCAAGACTCAGAAAAGCAATTTGACAATCAGAAAATCTACAATGCTATTACTGAAATTTTAGAAAACTAAATTATCGTATTCTTCTGGCTTTTTTGAATTTATAAGGCAGATTATTTTTGATAAAGTCATCAAGTTTTTTTCTGTCTTTTTCTAGCTCTCTGGGATATATAGCATTTCCTTTTAGAATGATATCGCCATAATCTTCTATTGTGCATACGAACTGAGCGGGATTTCCTGCAAAAACAGTGTTAGGAGGCATAGATTGTGACAAAACAGAATTAGCCCCCAATATGCAATTATCTCCTATTTCTACGTGTTCTGTAATCACACAATTTAAAGCAATGGTACAGTTATTCCCGATCTTAATTCTTCCAAAAATACGCGCATCTTCATAACCTTCTATTTTGCGTAACATCGTAGTCGTTCCACCGTGATTTACAAATCTTACACCTGCAGCGATATTCACATTATCTCCTATTTCTATAAGGTAAGGTTCTGTCCCAAAATAAACTTTATCAGGTGTATTCAGGTTTTTTCCAACTTTCATACCTTTATATTTACAAATTTCTATATTGGCTTTGTTAAGTGTCTGTTCGTAAGTTGACTGAATTTTGAGAAGTACTTTGTAGAGGAATATCATCGATTCGTTTTTTGCAAAATTAAATATTAATTGACAATATCAATTCAATATTTTTCCCTATTATTAGTATATTTGTGAAGCTTATTAAAAAAAATAAAATGATTAATCTTGCTGCGATAGAATATTATCTCCCAGAAAACACATTAACCAATGCCGATCTGGAAAAAGAATTTCCGGAATGGGATGCAGCGAAGATTAATGCAAAAATTGGCATAGATACCAGACATATTGCCAAAGAAAACGAGACCTCTTTGGACTTGGCGTTTGAAGCGTGTCAGAAACTTTTCCAGTCTTACGATAAAAACAAAATAGACTTCATTCTTTTCTGTACACAGAGTCCAGATTATTTTCTGCCAACTACAGCTTGTATTTTACAAGACAAATTAGAGCTTAGAAAATCCATTGGTGCTTTAGATTTCAATCTTGGGTGTTCAGGATTTGTTTATGGATTAGCTTTAGCAAAAGGATTAATTTCTATAGGGATTGCAAATAATGTGTTGTTAGTAACAGCAGAAACTTACTCTAAATTTTTAGACAAAGAAGACAAATCCAACAGAAGTATTTTTGGAGATGCTGCAGCAGTTACCATTGTTGAAAAAGATGATTCTAAAGCAAATTTTCAGTTTTCTCTCGGAACAGACGGAAGTGGTTTCCAAAATCTTATTGTTCAAAATGGAGCTTCCCGCTTTAGTAAATCAGAGAATGTTACTTTGTTTATGAACGGACCGGAAATTTTCAATTTTACAATAGAGAATATCCCTGGTTTGGTACAGGACACATTAGCTAAGAATAATCTTGCGATGGAAGATATTGACTTGTTTGTTTTCCATCAAGCCAATACTTATATGCTCAATTATCTGAGAAAAAAATGCAAAATTCCTGAAGATAAATTTTTCATCGATATGAAAGATTATGGGAATACGGTATCTGCAACTATTCCTATTGCTATGAAATCTGCAATAGATCAAGGAAAAATAAAATCAGGAAGCAAAGTTTTAATGGCTGGCTTTGGAGTTGGATATTCTTGGGGCGCTGGAATTATAGAATTTTAAAAAATAAATATCTCAATATTATATGAAAACAAACGAGTTTTTAGAAAAACTACAGGACGAAATGGAAGAAGACAACGCATTGTCTCTTAGCACAAAATTTAAAGAACTTGAGAATTATGACTCGATGTCTATTCTTTCTCTAATTGTTTTTATTGATGAGAATTTCGGCAAAAAATTAGACACAAAACAGTTCAAAGATATCCAGACACTTCAGGAACTTAAAGAATTAATTGGAACTGAAAATTTTGAAGATTAATGTCTGATTTTTTTTCACTTAAAGATAAAATCATTGTCATTTCCGGAGCTTCTTCCGGAATTGGCAAATCTTGTGCAGAATTATGCGCAGAAGCCGGCGCTAAATTGATCTTATTGGGAAGAGACATTTCCAGATTAGAAAACGCTTTCAAAGATTTGAACTCAAAAGAGAAACCTTTATTCTTTCAGTTGGATATTACTTCAGAAGACGAGGTTAATCAATTATCAAAAACATTGATAGAACAAGGAATTAAGGTTTCTGGCCTTGTGCATTCAGCAGGCTTGAAACATACGTTACCTCTTAAAAATACTGGAGAAAAAATATTGGCTGAGAGTTTCAGCGTGAATGTCTTTTCCGGGTTTTATCTTTCCAGAGCTTTTTCACAAAAAAAACTGAAAGCTGAAAGTCAGAGTTTAGTCTTTATCTCTTCAATTGCCGGTGTAGTAGGCGAACCTGCAAATTTAGCGTATAGTGCAACAAAAGGTGCTTTGATTTCTGGAACCAAATCTTTGGCTCTTGAGCTAGCAAAACAAAAAACCAGAGTCAACTGTATAAGTCCTGCAATGGTTAGCACGCCGCTTAGCGAAAAAATGTTTGCCAATATAGGCGAAGAAGCCACTCAAAATATTCTGGACAAACATCCTTTAGGAATTGGAAATCCGGAAGATGTCGCAAAGTCTGTTATCTTTTTACTGTCCGATGGTTCCAGTTGGATCACGGGTACCAATCTTATTGTAGATGGTGGTTATTCTGCACATTAGTTAATATGTAAATTTTTTTATTTCCATTTTCATAATGTTATTCCATAAATAATATATTTGATTTTTGACCTCATTTGGAGTAAGAGTTTCTTATCTTTGCAAAAATTTAGGAAAGAGTATAATGATTAATATTGCAGCAATAGAGTATTATTTGCCCAAAAATATATTAACCAACGAGGATATTTCGAAAGAGTTTCCGGAATGGAGCGCCGAAAAAATCAAGGCAAAGATTGGTGTAGAGTCCAGACATATTGCTGATGAGTCTGAGACGGCTTTGGATTTGGCAGTTCAGGCTTGTGAGAAACTTTTCAAAAAATACGATAAAAGCAAAATAGATTTTATTTTATTCTGCACCCAAAGTCCCGATTATTTTTTACCTACAACAGCCTGTATTTTACAGGATAAATTAGGTCTTGCCAAGAACATTGGCGCATTGGACTTCAATCTTGGATGTTCTGGTTTTGTATATGGATTGACTCTTGCTCAAGGGCTTATCGCTTCTGGCGTTGCAAAAAATATCTTATTGGTTACCTCCGAAACTTACAGCAAATTCCTTGATAAAAGTGACAAATCCAACAGAACAATCTTTGGAGACGGCGCTGCGGTGACTATTGTGGAAAAAGATGAGTCTAAAGAGCACTATCAATTTTCTGTAGGCACAGACGGCAGTGGATTCAATAATCTAATTGTAGAAAAAGGAGCTTCCCGAAATAAAACAGAAGAGCAGCCTACTCTTTTTATGAAAGGTCCTAAGATTTTCACTTTTGCTGTAGAAAACATTCCGACTTTGATTCAGGATACACTTAAAAAGAATAAACTCAAGTTGGATGAGATTGATTTATTTGTTTTCCACCAGGCGAGTTCTTATATGCTGAATTATCTCAGAAACCTTTGTAACATTCCTGAAGAAAAGTTTTTTGTTGATATGAAGAATATTGGCAATACAGTCTCGGCAAGCATTCCTATCGCTTTGAAACTAGCTTTTGAACAAGGCAGAATAAAAGAAGGATTCAAAGTCATGGTAGCAGGTTTTGGCGTTGGTTATTCTTGGGGAGCAGGCGTTTTAGAATTCTAAAATTTGAAGAAGAAAATCCTTATCAGAATTGGTTCTCTTCGTCACGGTGGCGCAGAAAAAGTTCTGGTGACTTTCTTAAAAAACCTTCCTAAAGACAAATACGAAGTCGATCTGTTACTGAATCTCTATTCGGGAAAATATCTGACCGATGTTCCTGACTGGGTGAATGTTATGTACCTCAACCGTGGCGAGATGATTACCACCAACCGCCCAAAAGATCTTCCAAAAAAAATATACCGTGTTGTTTATCAGCAGTTGTTGAAGAAATATCCAAAGATTCTTTACAAAAGAAAATTGAAGAACAGACAATACGACATCGAGTTTGCTGCGATCCACGGCTTTATGGACGAAGTGCTGAACAGTCCGTTAAAGTCCTCCAAAAAACTGATGTGGATCCATAATGACCTGACTCAAGTAAGCGGCTACACGCCGGAAAAAATCAGACGTTTTTTCAATTATGACAAGGTGATGGTGATTTCTGAAAAGATTCAGAATACATTTCTTTCGTTAGCAAAAACCGAAGAAGAAAAATCAAAGATTGTAAGAATTTATAATCCTTTGGATACAGATGAAATTCTTACAAAATCAGAAGTTAGAAGTCAGAAGTTGGAAGACAGCGTAACGACGCTTCAAAACCCGGATCTCGAAACTCAGAACTTGGAACCCGTTTTCATTTCCGTAGGCACCGTGTTCCCTCAGAAAGGATTTGACAGATTACTGAGAGTTCATAAAAGATTACTGGACGAAGGTTTCCAACATAAAGTATTAATTGTTGGCGATGGTTACGATTTTGAGAATGTCAAAAAACTTAAAACAGAATTAGGCGTTGATGAATCCGCAACAATGTTGGGATTTACAGACAATCCTTATCCTTATTTCAAATCGGCAGATTTCTATGTTCTGAGTTCCCGTTACGAAGGTTTTCCTACTGTCCTGTTTGAAGCAATCACCCTGAAAAAAAACATCATTGCAACCAATGTTTCTGGTGTAAACGAAATGCTGGAAAATGGAAAATTAGGATTAATCACAGAAAACTCCGAAGACGGTATCTACAACGGAATGAAACAGGCTTTAACTAATCCCGAAAGTTTTAAAGCCTATCAGAAAAATCTGCAGAATTACGAGATGCCTTTCAATTTAGAAAATTCTGTGAACTCAATTATGCAAATCATTGATCAGTTATAGCAGCTAATTTGTCATTCCGTAGGAATCTCAATTAAAAATATTCCTATTTTTACACAATGAGTTATTCTATTATTCAAAAAGATTTTTACAGAGAAAGCGGGCGCTACCTATCCTCTTTTCAGATTCTGAAAAAATGTTTCAGTCCCAATCTGCATTACATTTATCTTTTGAGGAAAACTCAGAGACATTACAAAAAACCGATTATCGGCTTGTTCTACAAGTTGATCCTTCGCCATTACCAAATCAAATATGGCTTCCAGATCTATCCCGAAACTCAGATTGGAGAAGGGCTCTATCTCGGACATTGGGGACAGCTGGTCATCAATCCGAAAGCTAAAATCGGAAAGAACTGCAACATTGCTCAGGGTGTTACTATCGCCCAGGCTAACCGCGGCAAAAATGAAGGTATTCCAATAATCGGTGACGAAGTCTGGATTGGTCCCAATGCTGTCATTGTCGGAAATATTATTATCGGCAATAATGTTTTGATTGCGCCTAATGCTTATGTCACGACGGATGTTCCTGATAATTCTATTGTTGTCGGCAATCCTGCGGTTATTTCTTCAAAAGCCAATGCTACGGAGAATTATATTAATAATAAGGTTTAGCTCCAAAAATAGATCTTCAGAATAGCGGATAGAATTGCAATACTTCTGCTAAAACCAATAGTTCTTCTGTTCAGTCGTTTCAAATGGTTTCTCAGCGTGAGATTTTTTCTTTCGATGCCATTTGTTCCATATCTTTTGGTGTTATGAATCGATTTCGGAATCAGATATTGGTAATTCTTCAACTTGTCAGTGAATATCATTTTTGCCTTGGCATTCAATAAGGTTTTCACTATAGCATTTAGGGTTGTATTATTTCTTTTTCCAATATAAAACGCTGCGGTTTCTTTCGTCACTTTATCAATAGCATAAACCAGCCACATCGGATTGCTTTTCTTTCCGATAAAAAACCGCATTTCATCCAGTTCATAAGTCTTTCCGAATGGTGAACAGAAGATACAATATTTTCTGCTATGTTATTAATTCTTCTGAGCAATGTCGCAGCTGATATTTGCAATACTCTTGCTATAGAGCGGATACCAAGACCTTCTTTAGTCAATTGAATAATTAAGGAGTTAACATTAGAATAATAAGCTTTGTAGGTATAATAATCCAAAAATCTCTTGTGACATTCTTTACAGATGTATTGTTGTTTTCTGGTTTTTGTAATCCCATTTCTAATGATTTTGCTAGAATAACAAAAAGGACAAATTCCCGTATCACTAACTTTGACACATCTATAATGATTCCCAATCATTTGCATTCTATTTTTTCTCCAAAATAAACGAGAGCAGGTAATTCCTACTCTCGTTTTTAAATTTATTAATTATTATTTTATTTGATTTTCAATAAGTTAAAATTACTAATCATTGACATCACTAACTTTGGAACATTACCATAATATTGAACTCCTGTTCCTATTTGACCAAAAGCAGGTGCAATATTAGATGATTGCACTGAAAAAGGTTTTATGACTTCGAAAGCATTATACATTCCTGTATTTCCTGGGGGTAATGCACGCATTTCCATTGGAGTCCCATATTCTGAAAAATATTTCCCAAATGAAGAACCATATCTATCTATTTTTGTTCCAACTTCTAATGTTTTAGTTGTCCAATCGCCCAAAGCTCCACCATCTGCTGGATAATAATGTGCTAAAGTTTTAACTTCCGCTTTCTCAACAGCCATTTCTGCTTTCAAAACAGAAGGAACTGCCCTTCCTTTACTTACTCCTATTGCCAAACCACCTAAAAGGATTGCAAGGTTTTTGTTTTTAGGCTGGGCATTAGCAAGAGCTATTCCCAAAACATCAAAAACACTATCCATCATCACTACACCACCGCCCGTTCTCCACGATGCCTGCGTATTCTGTATTATCTCGGTATCACTAAAGGTCTGGGCAATCTTGGTCTTAGTAAAAATAATACCTTGGATATCATGTGCATTACCTGTTACTGGACCGTCGCTAGCAGTCGTTGTATAAATGCTGCCGACTCTTCCTCCATTACCCGAACCATTCCAGGAACTAAAGTAAGACCAAAAGTCTTGCCCTGTTCTCATATCTCCCCAGGCAGACAATGCGTGAGTCAGCATTCCTACATTTCCACCGCCATTTAAGTAATCATAAACACTTGAAATATCATCACCAGTAAACTCCCATCCATCTTTTGTAGGATTTACCTTCCTTCCGTCCGGATCATACATCATTATGGGATTGTTCAATACATACGCATAAGGAGAAGCAGAGTGGTATGTTTCAGAAAGCTGATCCATCCCAAACCATCTACCAAGGTCTGGCATATACTGTCGCCACCCGTAGTCGTAAAAACCTGTCTCCTGCAGCTCCTTCTGGTTGTACTTGTAGTTAGCATAGTTAGCAGAAGGGTTGTAGACCGCTGCTGCATCGCCACTATTGATAAAGTTAAGCCCAAAAGGGTAATAGTTATTCCCGTTCAGGTATTCTGCAGCACCGATAGCTGTGTTTCTGGCATAGCTTAGCCTTACATTCCCAAGATGGTCTTTGTACTGGTAAATATTTTTAATGAACTTCTTCTCTTTGTAAATAAAAAAATGGTATCACTAACTCTGATACACCTATTATGATTCTCAATCATTTAAGGCTTATTTTTTTATACAAAACAACCGATAGTAGATAAACCTATTATCGGTTTATTGATTTAATGATTCTTACTTTGACTGATTTTCAATAAGTTAATAACTTAAACCATTACCTTCACTAACTGTGGTGCATTACCCAATGAGTGGCTTTTTTGTTGTTATGCATCATTAATAGCATATTCAAAAAGTCTTTTTGCCGTTTCCTCTAATGATGGCTTATAACTCAAAGAGTTTAACCAATCATCAATAAATTCCTTAGCGAGGAAAACTTCTAATAAGTAATAATATTTAATTCCATTTTCTTCCTTAATTCCATTATCGTTTGGTTCAGCATAAGAAAGTATTATATCCGAGGTAAAATCTTCCAAGTTTGATTGGAAGATTATTGCTTCTTCATCAACTTCGTCAATTGTACTTATTAATGTTGTTAATTTCATATTTATGCATCATTTAGTCTATAATCTAAAAGTCTTTTTGCAATATGTGAATTTGAATATCCTTTACCTTTTAATTCTAAATCTGAATCAACCAAATCTATCGCATAGTCAACAGGAAATAATTCAATGTATTTTTGCCCTTCCTTTTCAAATACAAGGTCGCCTTCTGTTTCTTCAATTCCAAAAATTGAAACTTCCGAACTTATATCTAATGAATCTTTTAGACAAACAATCAGAGCTTCAGACTCTACATCGACATTCAGTTTTTCATATAAATCATTCAGCTTTTCAGGATTAATTAAATAATCAATAAAATCTATGTATTTCATCTTTATTTTTTTTAATTGTTTTTATATTAATATCCACCTCCCCAAATTGACATTCCACCTTTTCCTCCAGGATGCATTATTCCCCAATAAGAACTTCCTATTGTGTGTTGTGACTTAGGCACCAATTGCATCATTCCGCTACCTATATCGTGATGCCATACCCAATTAGTTGGCGACTTACCTAATATAGAACCAGCTGATGAACGTGGAATAGTAACCCCAAGCTCAGACATTGATTCTGCAAACTTCGCATCTGCTGCCATTGTTTCTGCCAATGATGTATTTGCTGATTTAAAATGAAGATACGAACTCTTTCCTGGATAGAGGTTATCTGCTAGTTTCATTTCATAAGCCACAGAATAAACTTCTGCCCTTGACTCTGCTCTCAAAACAGAAGGAGCTGCCCTACCTTTGGTAGCAACAATCGCCAAACCACCTAAAAGGATTGCAAGGTTTTTGTTCTTGGGTTCAGCCTTTGCAAGAGCTATTCCCAAAACATCAAAAACACTATCCATCATCACTACACCACCGCCCGTTCTCCACGATGCCTGCGTATTCTGTATTATCTCGGTATCACTAAAGGTCTGGGCAATCTTGGTCTTAGTAAAAATAATACCTTGGATATCATGTGCATTACCTGTTACTGGACCGTCGCTAGCAGTCGTTGTATAAATGCTGCCGCCTCTTCCTCTATTACCCGAACCATTCCAGGAACTAAAGTAAGACCAAAAGTCTTGCCCTGTTCTCATATCTCCCCAGGCAGACAATGCGTGAGTCAGCATTCCTACATTTCCACCGCCATTTAAGTAATCATAAACACTTGAAATATCATCACCAGTAAACTCCCATCCATCTTTTGTAGGATTTACCTTCCTTCCGTCCGGATCATACATCATTATGGGATTGTTCAATACATACGCATAAGGAGAAGCAGAGTGGTATGTTTCAGAAAGCTTATCCATCCCAAACCATCTTCCAAGGTCAGGCATATATTGCCTCCAGCCATAATCATAAAATCCAGTTTCCTAAAGTTTATATCTTCCCTTGATTTTGAAACATTTTTAATATCCAACAAACATTAATTAAAATAAATGCCAACATTGGAAGTAAAATTGGCCAAATATTATTTTTATGATTTGATTGTTGGATTTTTATTATTTCTTTATATTTTGATTTAAATAAGAATAAAAAATAGAAAGGAATAAAAAAAATAATCAGAATCACTATACCAAATTTAGGATTAACATTAATATTTGATTGTGGGATTATAAAAAATACAATTATCATAAAAATAATTGCTACATATAAAAAAGATATAAATGTAATTATTAATGTGCTAAAAAAAGAAGCGACATCTGCATTCCCAATGCGAACTTGAAACAAATAATATTTGTAAAACAAATAATAGAAAAAATTCCTAATTTTTCTCATATACTTAATTTTGTGGAATTTCTCCGAATCCATTAAAACCATCCGTTGCCGAATCTAATATAAAATATGCGGCACTAACCCCAAAACCTATAGGTCCTAAGAATCCTACTCCAGTCATAGCTAAATCTAGTCCATATTTCACACCCACTTTCCAATCTGTGCCACCATTTTTATAGTATCCAATTGTTTTCACAGTTGAATAAGCGGTAGTGGCAATTGTAACAGCTGTCCCTAGACTTTTTGCTACACTAAAATATTTTGAACCAGTATCTCCAAGTGCTTCAATTATTCTTATTTGTTGTGTAGCAGCATTTAATGCTCTAAATTCTCTTAATGTTAATCCTGCACTTTTTGTTACACCATACTCAATAAGTTGCGTTTTCACATCATTTCCAAAACCAAACGCTCCTAACCCTTGGTTTACCCTATCCCAATCTGCAAAAGCCTCCGTATTCTCATTAATCACATTCATAAAGGCATTGAACTGGGCTTGAGCCTGTTTTCCCCAGCCTGAACTATTTCCACTTACATAGACTGTAGGAATATTAATATAGCCTTCCCCTGTACTACTGCTATATCCGCCGCTATTACCGCCAATGCCTCCGCTGTTCCCAAAGGCATAGGTTCCGGTCCCACTATAGCCGACTGTGGAGCCTATTGGGCTATAGAAGCCCATATAGCTGGGCGTCATACTCCCAGTAAATCCGGTATTTATAAATGCACTACCAGTACCTGTGTTTGACCAGCTGGTATTAGTTTTATCTGGTGTCATATACCACATTGTCTTCATCCAATCCGGCATTTCTGTACTTCTTCCATCCGGGTCAAACATCATTGCAGGATTGTTCATCACATAAGCATAAGGACTTGTCGAGTTGTAAGTCTCTGACAACTGATCCATCCCAAACCATCTTCCAAGATCCGGCATATACTGACGCCAGCCGTAGTCATAAAAACCCGTCTCCTGCAGCTCCTTCTGGTTGTACTTGTAGTTGTAAACCGATCCCATCGTATCAAAGGATGAGCTGTTCCCCTGCATATTCATCCCAAAAGGATAGTAATCGTTTCTGTCAAGAACTTCTATGCTACCCAGTATCGGGATTTCTGCTATAACTCAAACGCACACTCCCTAAATGGTTTTTGTACTGGTAAAAATAAAATATTTCTTACAAGAAGTTTAACTTTATTCATATTTTTGTTCAAAATAATTTAAGATGAAATATATTTCCGTTTTTTTACTGTTAATATTATTTAGTTGTTCTTTTAATACTTATCGTGAAAACAAAGAAGAAGATAAAATTGAGGCAGAGAAAATTACTGAAAATTTTTATGAAATTACAAAAAGTGATAATCCATCAAATTTTCTTCCTTTATTTAGTGACGATTTTTTTAAAATAACTGATAAAGAAAGTTTTGTTAAGCTTTTTAATGAAACTAATAATAAATATGGAAAAATTTTGAGAGATTCTCTTATTCATTGGGAGACATTAGTTGTTGAAGGTAATAATCCTAAAGCTGAATATCTATTGGTGTATGAGGTAAGAAGAAGAAACACAAACTCTCAAGAATATTTTACTCTTCACAAAGAAAAAGGAGATATAAAAATATTCGAATATCATGTAAATATTGACACATTATCTACAAAAAAATGAGCAATATAGATTGCTCATTTTTTTATGGTTGATTTTTTAGGATTTTATAAAATTGGTATTTTGCAAAGGCATCCTTTCTATAAATTTGATATTCATATGAATCTTTAGATTTATAAATAGAATCTCCCACTTTTAAATCTTCAAAATCAGGAGCATAAAACCAGAATAAATAATTAAAATCATTCGCTCCTTCAAATTTTATAACCTTTGAATTTTCAAATCTAGGATTAGATTTTATCTCTTCAGTGATACCCGAAAGTTCTGATTTGTAAAATGCCCTGTCTTTATTTTTGTTCCAAAAAACAACAAACAAAATAGTTAAAAAAACTATTGAAAATAAAAACATTACATTCTTTTTATTCAATTCCATTTTTTAATAACCTTTTTTACCTGTTAACAATCCTGAATAATCAGCTATTCGACTTTTTCCATCAAAACCAACACCAATCCTTGTATTAGAAATAGTAAAACCCACACCTACTGAACCTTTAGCACCTATTGAAAGACCACTTGTTGTTGTATGCCATCTTCCTAAAACTGCTCCATTATTAGGATTGGGATCAAAACTCATAGAATAACCTCCATTTACACCTCCCACTACTGCTGCTGTACCTCCCATATACCATTCCATACCCACAACACTATTCAAACTTATATCGGAAACATTTCCAGAAAAACGGCTTGTAAAATAATTTAAATTATATTCGCCACCACCGCCAATAACTCCGCCTAAACTTGCAGTATTAAAAGGATCGACATAAATACCAGCATCTTTACCTCGTAAAATGAATTCTATTCCTCCAGACATTCCAAACTCTAACCCTCCGCCAGCAGAGGTACCAAGAGTTATTCCCATTCTGTCAGGCACTAACGATCTTGCAAAATTACTATTCCAAATACTATCCATAAAACCAGCCGCTTTATCTATCATATCAGACATCCATCCGTTGTCTGTAATATTTACCTTATGTCCATCCAACCCCTGTATGTGACTTCCTGTTGAATTTCCGGCTGCATTTGTCCAATAAGTATAAGAACCTGTCCCGCCTCCAGAGAGAAAATTATAAAAAGAAGTAAACTGGTCGTGCGGCATTCCGATTTCTCCGCCTTTAAAACTTCCGTTTCCTGTATTACTCCAAGAACTATAGGATGTTGTGTTGTCCCACATATCCTGTAACCAGTTATTACCACTGCTCTGGGTATATCGTCCATCTGGGTCAAAGAATGAGATAGGATTGTTCATCACATAGGCATATGGAGAAGTAGAACTATAAGTTTCTGACAATTGATCCATCCCAAACCATCTTCCAAGGTCTGGCATATACTGTCGCCACCCGTAATCATAGAACCCCGTCTCCTGCAACTCCTTCTGGTTGTACTTGTAGTTCGCATAGTTCGCAGAAGGGTTGTAGACCGCTGCTGCATCGCCACTATTGATAAAGTTAAGCCCAAAAGGGTAATAGTTGTTCCCGTTCAGGTATTCTGCAGCACCCGTAGCGGTGTTTTTGGCATAGCTTACCCTTACATTTCCCAGATGGTCTTTGTACTGGTAAATATACCGCTTATTTTCATAATCATAAAAACCTTCGGAAGTGGGAAAGAAATAAGGCTGGATCACCGCCTGATCTACCGGATCACTCGACAGCTGTTGTTCAGCCAGTGTGAAGGCTTCCCTTTGCCCGGCCGATGATGCATCCTTGGCAATTTCTGTGTCCGCTTCCACAGCAGTTTTCAAGGCACCGCTGTACGGCGTAGCATACACAAAGCCATCCAGGTATTCTGTTTTTATGGTTTGGGAAGACAAGGTAAATACTTTTTTCAGCTTCACACCGTCCGCACGGTAATAGTACTGGGTTTGGGTGGTGTTCTGCTCAATACTTTCCGGCAGGTTCAGAAAATTGTAAATCATTTCCTGAGTGATCTTCTTATCCGGCATCGTCAGCATATTCCCATTGGGGTCATAGGTATTGGTAAGCCCTCCGCCTGGATAGCCGCTTTTGTTGGCAGAGGCATCTGTAATGCTTGTGAGCTTGTTACCATCATAAAAGTAAGTAAGGTTATCCACCGCAGAAGGGGTGGTACCTTTCATAGGTTTCCCGTTTCGTTTCAGGGTGGCGATATTCCCATTGAGGTCATAGGATACTTCCTCATCATAATATTTAAGATAAGGCACTGTATGGCCAGGCTCCTGATAGCTGGCTTTGGTCAGCCGGTTGTTGCCGTCATAGATATAGCCATATCTTCTGCGGGTATTATCCGCTGAACTGTTCCAGTCCACTTCGGTGATATTCCCATTATGGCGGGCAGTGGCAAGGCTGGTGTTGGCAGGGTTGTTATATTTCAGCTCATAGGCAAATAATTTTCCGTTCAGGCTGGCAGGGTCGTTCACCTTGGTAAGCCATCCCCGGATATTGTAGCTGTAGTCTATGTTTTGCAGGTTGTTGCCCACTTGCTTATTAGTAACCTGCCCCAGCTCATTGTACGTATATTTGGCCAGCAGTTCTTCCGGATTGTTGTTGACCTGATGGTAATGTTCCTGCAGGTAGTTTCGGTCATTGTAGACAAAGCGCTCCTTCACAAGGATGGGAGTGTTGAGTGCTGTACGCTGATGACTGGTCTCTACCTTCTTCGTAATCCCTGCCCAATCCAATTCCGTATGAGTAACGGTAGTACCGCCTAAGTGGTTGATCTCCTGTGCGCCGATGCTTCTTCCCCGCTGGTCATACCAATAGTAGGTCTTGGTCCACTTATCATCGGAGATATTCTTCACATAGGACGCCGTAGGCAGTGTTTTGGTGCTTTGGCTTGCCAGGTTATCGGAAGAAAGGCTTGTTTCTGTTATGAGCAATGGCTTGGCTGGTGTCCCAGCTGGATACTCATCATAATAGTTGACGGAAAGAACAGTGCTGATGTCTATAAAATAATTATTACTGTAATAGACTTGTAATCCGTTTCTGGTAAAACCCGTACTGCTATACGATTCTGTAATAACCATATCTGCAATCACATTTTGTATATCTGCTCTCTCCACGTTGGGGTGAAAGCCTGTATAAATCACTCTTCCAAAGCGGTCATACTTAGTCAAGAGCCATTGGCCGTCTGCATTTATCCTGGCATCCCGGTACAGAATCAGGCGGTCGGCCTTGTCATACACCATTTCTTCTTTACCTTTGCCAGGCAGCTTCTTTTCTATCAATCTGCCTTTGGCATCGTAGCGGTAGACGTAGCACAGCTGGTCTTTTGCGGTTTGGTCCAGCGTTCCCAATGCAGAGGCCTTCGGTGGGATGATCATCACCAGCTGCCCATACTGGTTGTAGAGGTAATGGGTATCCAGCTTCTCTGTGCCGTTTTCCTGGCGGGTAACCAGCGTCTGCCCCATAGAGTTTTTGTAAACTATGGATACGTTACCGTCCTCATCCGTAGAGACAATCTTGTGAAGCGATCCTTTGGCATAGTTCTGTGTCTGGGTAACAGCCGGCTGAAAGACGCTCTCATCATCATCAGAAACGGCTTTGTATTGCTTGATCTCATCCTGCCCGATAAAGAGGTACGCTACTTTTTTGGTCTTGCCAGTGGACATTTGCCAGGCATCGCCCGGTGCTGCGGTCTCCACAGGGCGGCTAAGCGGCGAATCTTCTGTCCTGACTTCCGCAAACGCATTGGCAATACCATAATAGCTGTTGATGTCCGCTTCGGATACGGTTTGCATAGCGCCTGACCCGCTGGCTTTGGTAACCGGAAGATATTGTTTCGTCTGTCTGCCTGTCGCAGGATCATAAAAATAACCTGTAACCATATCTTGTCCACTATAAGTAGCGCCTATGGCGATGTCCTGCACAGGCCGGCCTAATCCGTCAGTATACTGTACATTCTGCACCTGCTTGGCGCTGTTATTGGAATTGGGATTAGAGGCATTGTATGTTACTGGCTCCTGATAGGTCCTGTTGTAGGTGTAGGTTCGATTGGGTGTAAAACTTTGAGAATTAAGCTTTCCAAATACACACAATGTCAAAATTATATAGGTAAAATGTAGTTTCATTTGTGTTGGTTTTAGTATGTGTATGGGCTCTGAATGTACTGCAGATACTTATTCTCTTTGATCACATTATGGTTATTATCTTCCACTCTTATCATTCTGTTCTGGTTGTCATAGAAATAGTATTCTGTAAAGCCGTTGGGCGAGGTCACGCTTTTGACTCCTATCAGCGGATCATAAGTGTAAGTAGTGATCAGATAATTTTTGAATTCAGGCTTTTTACGGAAGGTTTCCAGAGCATTTCTCAGCAGCTGTTCATTCGTATTGTCCGTACTACTGATGTCTTGATTGGATTTTTGAACAATATCCAATAGGTTTGCATCAGTTTGTCCCATCAAAGCCAAAATGTTATTATATTCTCCGCCCTCGATTTTAGCAATAGGTTGCGTTCCCCCATAACCCCATATGATAGCTGTGGTCATTCCCGATTTTGATCTGGTCTGCAGAACGTTGCCCATGTTATCATAGATCTCGTTGGTCTGTACTCCTGTGATCACATTGTTGATCCCGAAGGAGGTAACTGAGGATGGGAAGTAATTGCCTGTCTGGTTGTACTTGGTTTCAAGCTTGCCAGTCTGGATACCATTCTGTTTCTGGGTCACTTCCAATGGTACGGAAAACATATTAGCTCCCAATAACTTCGTATTGTTCTTTTCTGCAGCATATTGGTATTCTGTTTCCATCACTGTACCGTCTGCCATGGTTTTCTTTTCTTTCATCAGGTTATTGTTTTCCTGGTTGAAGGTCTTCTCTGAGGAGTCTGTTTGCGTATTACCCAAAACATCATAGGTGATCATATTGCTATTCGTTTTTTCCAGAAATGATTCCTGAGTATACATCTTAAACGCATCAACCCATCCGTAATGGCAATGTTCACAAAAAACATCGTATTCATACAATCTTGTAGCATCGTACGTTGGTAGCGTATAGCTGAACGTTATCAACTGTTGTTTATTGTTATGAGAATCGTATATTTCCTTTTTATCTAACAACCCCTTTTTGATAATATTAAAGTTTGGAGTTACTTTTTCATATGTGATCGTAGGATGTGGATATGTTGGAAAATCTTCAGTAGTTTTATAGTAATATTTGGTATAACCTGGTTTATCACTTTCAATAACTTTTATGTTTTTATAGATAATCGCTTCTTTCTGATCATCAGGAACAGCTACACCACTGGACACTCCGGCTTCATCGAAACGGCTGTAATCGAAAGTAACAGTTTTCCGAAGATCATATTGTGGATAGTTTAGAATGAAATTATTTGCTCTTTCATAATACTTTATTTGTTCAATACGAACACCTGAATTTGAAAGTGTTTTCTCATTAATAAACGGTGGTTCGGTATTTAATTTTTCGTATAAAAAAAGATATCCCCATCCTCCTGAACCAGTAATTTCAATATTCGCAGTGCCATCATTCGGAACTATAAAATAGCATTCATCACATTGCTTTTCAATGTCTGTATTATACCAATGAGTATTAGAATTATTATCTGGTATTGCATTATTTACTCTGTAGGAAAGTTTTGGTGGTGGCATTGGAATACCTCCTTTGTCAATGGGGCCATCAGGGCCAGGCCAGTCATACACTTCTTCCTTTTGAAAAAGAATGTAAATTCGACTATTGGGTGATTTATTGAGACCAGTAATGGGATATTTTTTTGAAATATGAGAGTCGAAGTCAATTTCCTTTACCATTTCTAAATATTGTATTTCAGGATCCGAAAAATCGAATGGACTTTTCATTTTTTCAATATATGAAGGTGCATTTTTATTTATATAATAATCTGTAGAACTTGCCTCAAATGCTTTTAGCTTATTGGCTCCAAATTCATACTCAATCTTTCCTCCACTGGGTGGATAGATGGCTTTGAGTAGACCGTACATAAGAAAATTAGGGTCTTCATTGGTATAAGCCTGATAAAAAACATCTTTCCAATATATATCGCTGGGACCATATTTTCTGGGATATGCAGAGGAATACTCAAATTTTGTTCTCTCTTCAATATTTAAGTTTTTTCCAAGTCTATCTAATCTACTTAAAACTCTAGTATAAATATCTTTAGTCGTAAAACCCTTATAATCGTCCCAATAATAATATGAATAGGAAGACGTTACTATATCTAAATTGAAAGCACTGATAATGTTTTCTTTGATATCCTTCAGAACGAAACTTTTAATATAATATCGGTCCTGAAAATCAAAATAGTTCTCACTGTCTCCGTGTTCAATATAGATTTTCCCGTATTTAGTAGTGATGTTTGCGGGTAGATATGTCCAGGCATCAACCAGTGTATTATTACTATGTTCTCTATATTTTATGTATTTTGTATTGTTGAACGCAGCTATTTCATTTCCTATTTGGTTCTCAATTTTTGTAATATAAAATGTATTTCTTATATTAGAACCAATGTTTTCGGTGGCATTACTATAATCATAGTCTAAAAAATAATATTTGTATCCTTTACTATCTGTTATAGTAAAGGATTTGACCGGGTTTGAATAAGTTGCTTCTCTTTCAAAATCTATTTTAATGTTACTTGGAGTTAATTTTATAATTTTAAATGTTAATCCTGTTGATGGTGTCCCAATTTTTTCAAATTTGAAACTTCCCTGCTCCCCGTTAAGGTTATAATAGTAAATGTCGTCAAATGGTCGATTATAAGGAATGTCATTTTCGTCTGTAGAAGTATTTATAATTTTTCGTGTAATGATAAAGTTACTTCCCGAAATCATCCAGTTCCTCGCAACCTGCCCGCTATACTCTCCCAAACGATAAGAATTAGGGTTATAACTTATACCAAAATTTAAAGTAAAATCCTTCGTCGCAGGGAGGCTGACCAAAGGATAAGAAATATCAGGAACCCCTGTCTGTGGTGCAATTGGTGCGAGAACCGATGCAGCTATAGAATTATCCTGGCTTTTATAAAATATACTTAATAGTAAAATAAATAATAATTGTATTTTCTTTCTCATGACTTATGTTTTATTCTTTCACGATTTTAGTAGTTAGCTTTTTGTCTTTCTGCGTTGGGATGTTTGCTTTGATAATGTAGACACCCTGCGGTAGTCTACTCATATCAATCTTCGTCACCTTATTCTTCGTTTGTAGCTGTTGGATAACTTTGCCAGCCATATCATAAATAGAGATATCCGCCGAAAACCCTCCAACAAGATCACTCTCAAACCCTCCAACACCTATCTCAACATAACAGTAGTCCTTCACAGGATTCGGGTAGATCTGGATATCTTTGTTCTCCATAAGGTTTTCTACATCACTGTCCAACAGTTTCACCACCTTCCAGTTTTCCTTACCCAATTCCTCGGCACTCGTTCCTGCCAAAATATACGAACCATCTCTGTTTAGGATGGCACTTGCCAATCGTTCTTCCTTCTTCTTGTCTTTGCCTTCCACATACTTTCGCCAAACCTCTTTACCATTCTTATCGATATACAACATCCAGAACGTCTCGTCGTTGCTTTGAACTTTACCCTCAGCCTGTGTAAAACCTCCAATCAAAAAACCTTTCGTTGCTTCCTGATTATTACTTGTTGTTTCTTTGATGGTGTTTATGGACATCAAAACATCTCTATTTTTGAAGTTATAAGACTGCTGCCACTGTTCATTCCCATCTTCATCCAATGATAGTATCCAAAGATCTGTTCCTTCCTCCAACTTAGCTCTCTTGTTACCGGATGTTTGTGATCTGCTTTCTCCTCCAATAATGTAACCTGAATCACTTAATGCCATTGTCCGGATATGGTCATCTTCACTTCCACCGAAATTCTTCTCCCATTGTACAGTGCCATTCTTGTCCAGCTTTACTATCCAATAATCCCCTTCTCCATAATTCCTATCTGTCTTGCCATAAAAATTAACATCATAGGATTCTGAATTCTGTTTATCTGAATTCGATTCAGCATTATTGGACTGATTGTTTGAGGAAGATGCAGAATTACTGTTTTGTGTTAATGATGTACTCAGATCTTTAGAATTGATTTTAGATTTTGATTGTCCTTCATAAATACCGCTTCTGGAATAGATGCCCATCAACACACCTCCATCTTTTGTAGGAATCACTTTCTCCACCTCATCCAGACCTTTACCGCCCAAAATCATTTGGTTGATCATTTTTCCCGTTTTATCCAGTTTGGTCACAAAGACGTCCTTGGATCCGTAACCCTGCTTCGGGTGGTTGGTAGAGCCTGCAACAACAAAACCCTGATCTGCGGTTTGAGTCACACTTCGGGCTTCCTCACTGTATCTGGTTCCGATGGTTTTTTGCCATTCTTCTTCACCGTTCTCATCAATCTTAATGATCCAGATATCAGAAGAGCCATTAGATTTGTCTGTCTTATCCAATGCCTGGGACGAATACGAAGTGCCGGCTAACAAAAAGCCGCCTTCCTGCGTCGAGATAGTAGAGCTGAGATAGTCGTGCTGATTACCTGAAAAGTATTTTTCCCAAACCTTCTGACCTTGTTGGTCTAGTTTGAGAATATGGTAATCGTAACCTTGATTAGTTGAGGGTTGACCGTTGTTGGTTGATGGATTCTGGCTCTTCTGGATAGAACTGCCCGAAACCAGGTATTGCCCATCAATCGTAATGGCTAAGCCCGAAAGAAAATCCTGGGTATTGGACTCAATGTTCTTTTGCCACGAAACTTTTTGTGAAAAAAGCACGGCAGAAGACAACAGCAATAGCGTGGTAGAAATCTTTTTCATATTTGAGTTTTCTTATTAGTTATGGTTCACGGTGCAATAATAGCACAGCAATGCGTCAAATCTTGTCGCATTATAATTCTTGCGCAAAAATAATGTTATTTCTTAATCCTCAATTACGGGAAAACCGTAAAACACAAACTTTTACAGCATTTTTTCGGAAATAATGCTACCATCGAACCAACATCGAACAAAGGATATGGAAGGGATATACAACGGATATAGAATGGTTATACAACTATCGAAGAATGGATATACAAGGGATATACAAAGGATATACAACTACTCATATTATGTTAAATAAAAATTCGTAAACAACAAAATATCAGTAGATTAAAAATAAAAAAACATTCGCAACTTCAAGCACTTAATATTAGAAATGTCACACTGAGCGGAGTCGAAGTGCCTTAACATTTCACCATCAATCAAAAAACACATTCAGGTTAAAGCTCTCGAAGCCACATAAACAAAATTCCTTGATGAGCGAAGCATCCTCGCGCCTCCTAAAACATACCCAAAAACAAAAACTTCGCGTCTTTGCGTTTAAAAAAACTCCAATAATCCCACAGCATAACACTGTCACACTGATCGGCGTCAAAGTGTCTTAACATTTCACCATCAATCAAAAAAACACAGTCAGGCTAAAGCTCTCGAAGCCACATAAACAAAATTCCTTGATGAGTGAAGCGTCCTTGCGCCTCCTAAAACATACCCCAAAACAAAAAACCTTGCGCCTTTGCGTTTAAAAACATCTCCAATAATCCCGCAGCATAACAATGTCACACTGAGCGGAGTCGAAGTGTCTTAACATTTCACCATCAATCATAAACCAATGTCAGGCTGAGGCTCTCGAAGCAAAATAAAAACCAACTCCTTGATGAGCGAAGCGTTCTTGCACCTCCTAAAACACACCAAACCAAAAAACTTCCGCCTTTGCGTTTAAAAACCACCTCAACAATCCAGCAGCATAACAGTGTCACACTGAGCGGAGTCGAAGTGCCTTAACATTTCACCATCAATCAAAAAAACACAGTCAGGCTAAAACTCTCGAAGCCACATAAACAAAATTCCCTGATGAGCGAAGCATCCTTGCGCCTTTGCGTTAAAAAAACCTCCAATAATCCAGCAGCATAACAGTGTCACACTGAGCGGATTCGAAGTGTCTTAACATTTCACCATCAATCAAAAAAACACAGTCAGGCTAAAACTCTCGAAGCTACATAAACAAAATTCCCTGATGAGCGAAGCATCCTCGCGCCTTCTAAAACACACCCAACCAAAAAACTTCGCGCCTTTGCGTTAAAAAAATATTCAAAAAAAATAAATCACGTCAACTTTTGACGCCACACCCCAATACTTTTGACCCATCAGCTGATACAAAACAATTTTCAACAAATCATTAAAAAAAACATCTATTATGGGAAAATTATATGACTCATTACTATCAGGCACTTCAGGACGCACAGGACGTATCGTAGTAGCCAATGTTTCCGGAAACGAAATCTCCAGAGTTCGTCCAAAAAAACGCTCAGGACAACCAACAGTCAAACAACTTCTGATTCAGAACCGGATGAAAAAATGCGCTCTCTTTATGCAATCCTACCGCGGCTATGCTTGCAAATATTTTGGTACTCGTACGGGGATGAAATCCTCTTACAATCTGGCTATGACCAATCTGATGGAAAACTTCAAGATCAATTTTGCGGATGCCACCATCACACCCAACTATCCAATGCTATCTTTTTCCAAGGGTAATCTTTTAGCACCGGTTCCGCTTGCTTTGAACCTAGCTACAGCTAGTACACTGGAGGTCACCTGGCAGGATAATTCAGCAGGAAACACAGAAAGGGAAAACGATTTTTTACAGATTCTGGTGGCTATTGAAGAAGAAGATATCTCCATCTTTGTAGAGAATGCCGCAAAACGTGCCGATGCCGCTTACACAGTTAACCTACCAGTCAACTTTCAGAACAAACCGCTTCATATCTGGATGGCTTTCCGGACAGAGGATGGCGAAATGGCTTCCAACTCTCAGTATGCAGGCACTGTTTCTTAAAACAAATCAGTCGTAGGATTTCTTACGGCTGATTTTTTTTATCTATTTCCGAATCTGAACTGAAAATAATAAATTCTTAATATTAAAAGTTTGTTAAATATTAGTTTATTACACTGTAAACCTTTATTTTTGTATTGTTATTGATTCGGTCTATTAAAATCAGAAATGATTTCAGCGAAATAAATAATGATAAATAAACGTTTAAAATGGCAAAGTCGTACGAAGCTATTTTCGAGAACAATAAGAAGTGGGTAGAGTCTAAAATCTCGGACAATCCGGAATATTTTCACCAACTCGCTAAAACACAAAATCCCGAATACCTGTACATCGGATGTTCCGACAGCCGGGTAACAGCAGAAGATATGATGGGTGCAGAACCGGGCGAAGTGTTTGTTCACAGGAACGTAGCCAATGTCATCAACACTTTGGATATGAGTTCAACAGCAGTCATTCAGTACGCTGTGGAACATCTGAAAGTAAAGCATATTATCGTATGTGGCCATTATAACTGTGGTGGTGTAAAAGCAGCGATGACATCTCAGGATCTCGGACTACTGAATCCTTGGCTGAGAAACATCCGGGATGTGTACAGACTGCACCAGATAGAACTGGACGCTATAGAAGATGAAGCCAAAAGATATGATCGCCTGGTGGAGCTGAATGTTCAGGAACAATGCATCAACGTCATCAAGATGGCTTGCGTACAGGAACGTTATATTTTGGAAGAACAGCCTGTTGTCCACGGCTGGGTGTTCGACCTCAGAACAGGAAAAATAATCGACCTCGAAATCGATTTTGAAAAAATATTAAAAGACATTCAGAAGATCTACAACCTGACAGATTCTGACTGGGTGATGAGCCGAAAAAAATAAAGCTCATACCATAAAAAATGATATGAAGTATTTAAGTATCTTAATATTAGGGATTTTTCTCAACTTTACAGCTTTACCCAGTTTAGCTGCAATATTTGGTTGGGAATTGCCAAGAACTAATGTTGTGATCAGTGAGGAAGAACATTCCCACTCCAACAATACGATCATTATCTACGAAAAAACCATTCCTAAAACAATGGATATCCACGATTTCCTGAAGTTTTATGAAGCGGATACACACAACAAAATCGCTGTAAGCTGGGAATCTACACTATATTTCCCGCCATCTCTCAGCATCTTCTCTCCACCTCCGGAAGCATAAATAACATTCTGTTTTTCTCAGAAAACGCTTGAGCATTGGCTGTAATCACACAGCGAAGAGCATCTGCTGTTTTTTGAATTCATTTTAACCAATTGTTATTGGTTATCAATTATATCTGTTATTTATATTGATGTTGTCGCCTTTAGGTCAGGTTACGACATCAGACAAACTTTATTATTTTCTTATGAAAAAGTCACAATCTTTGTTTGGAGGAATCAAAGAGAACTTTCCATCCGGTCTTGTCGTATTTCTTGTGGCATTACCATTATGTTTAGGTATTGCATTGGCATCCGGAGCTCCTCCATTATCCGGTATTATTGCAGGTATTGTTGGAGGTATTGTAGTGGGATCAATCAGTAACTCCAACATCTCGGTTTCAGGACCAGCGGCTGGTCTTACGGCTATTGTTTTGGTAGCAATTACCGATATTGGTGCATTTGAGTTATTTCTATGTGCCGGGATTATTGCCGGAGTGATTCAGTTGATTCTGGGTTTTATCCGTGCAGGTAGCATCTCCAATTATTTCCCGAACAATGTTATAGAAGGAATGTTGGCCGGTATCGGAATCATTATTATTTTGAAACAGCTGTCGCACGCAGTGGGATTTGATAAAGATTATGAAGGGCATCAATCCTTATTCGATAATGGGTTTAATACGGGTTATTTCACCGAATTATTTGCGGCGATCCATCCGGGAGCTATCATCGTGACATTGGTATCGATGGGAATTCTATTGGCTTGGGATCATGTAACAGCTTTGAAGAGATTGAAATTATTACCTGGAGCATTAGTTGCAGTGATTGCCGGAATCTTGATGAATGAGTTTTTCAAATTATCAGGAAGCTCATTAGCAATCTCTCCGGAGCACTTGGTAACACTGCCGGTTCCAACCACATTGGACGAGTTCAAGAATCTGGTAACTTTTCCGGATTTGGCTGGATTTACTAATCCTAAAGTTTGGATCACAGGCGCAACAATTGCTATTGTAGCATCGATTGAGACTTTACTTTGTATCGAAGCTTCAGACAGATTAGACGTAAGAAGAAGAATCACAGACACCAACCTGGAGCTTAAAGCACAGGGAATTGGAAATTTAATCAGTTCATTTATTGGAGGATTACCAATGACATCCGTAGTGGTTAGAAGTTCTGCTAACGCAAGTGCAGGTGCGACTTCTAAAGCGTCAGCGATAATCCATGGGGTTTTGTTATTGATTTGTGTTCTAACAATTCCTGTCATACTGAATTTGATTCCATTAGCGACATTAGCAGCGGTATTGATTTTGGTAGGCTATAAATTGGCGAAACCGGCAACTTTCAAGCATTTTTGGCACAACGGAAAGTATCAGTTTATCCCATTTGTGGCAACTGTGGTGGCTGTTGTGGCAACGGATTTGCTGAAAGGGGTTGGGATTGGATTATTAATTTCAATTATTTATATTTTACAGGGAAATATGAAGCGTGCTTATTACCTGAGCAGAGAAACATTGAACGATGCCGACGAGATCACCATCAAATTGGCAGAAGAAGTTTCTTTCCTGAACAAGGCGGCAATCAAAAAAACATTGAAGAATATCAAGTCTGGTTCCAAGGTAATTATCGATGCCAAGACGACTTCATATATAACAACAGATGTATTGGAAATGATTCAGGATTTTGCCAATGTAAGAGCAAAAGAAGAGGATATAGAAGTAGAACTGGTGGGATTCAAAACCTCGTATAGAGATTATGCGAGCGACCAGGACTCCCACGTGGTGGTCAACCACAAAAGAGCAATGTAACCAAATTATTTATTATTAAATTTTAACAATCAAAAAACACAAATATTAAAACATTTTAAAAATATGAAAGCACATACATCAGAAACGCAAGCGACTATCACTCCGGAAAAAGCATTGGAAATCCTTAAAGAAGGCAATGCAAGATTCGTCAACAACCTAAAAGCGAATAGAGATCTTCTGGAGCAGGTGAATGCAACGCGCGCAGGACAATGGCCATTTGCAGTTATTTTGAGCTGTATAGACAGCCGTACTTCCGCTGAACTAATATTTGACCAAGGTCTGGGAGATATCTTCAGTGTAAGAATTGCCGGTAACTTTGTGAATCAGGACATCCTTGGTTCTATGGAATTTGGCTGCAACGTAGCGGGTTCCAAATTGGTTGTCGTTTTGGGACACTCCAAATGCGGTGCATTGAAAGGTGGTCTGGACGCAGCAGCTATCGAAGGAATGGGAATGGATAACTTGAATCACTTGATCGGACATTTTGATCCTATCATCAAAAATATCATTAAGGATGGCGAGGAGCGTTCTTCTAAAAACGAAGATCTTCTTGAGAGACTGAACCATCATAATGTAAAACATGCGATAGAAGACATTCGTAAGCAAAGCTCCACTTTGAAAAGGCTGGAAGACGAAGGTAAAATCAAAGTAGTTGGTGCAAATTACGACGTAGAAACTGGCGTTGTAAATTGGTTATAGGAAACATTTTTTCTTCATACAATTAGGGTGGTAGGCCGGGTAATTTATTATCCGGCTTACTTTTTTAAACAAGACAATATATTATATGCTCAAATAGTTATAGAATAAACTATTAATATGAAATGGCTTATAAGGATTATTCTAATTGTAATAAGTATTCCGATTATATTCTTCTTGGTATTTTCAATTTACTACGCCAATCACAAGTCAAAATTCTTTAAAGTCAAGAATGGAATGCAATTGTCCAATGCAAGAGCAATATTAGGAAATCCCGACGAATCAAAATACTATGATAATCAAATCATGGATGTTTACTACTATTTTCCGATGTCAGAAGCCAGATTTTTTTATTCGAAAAAAGATAGCACGTTAGTCCGCTCTTGGAGAACAGATGCGGATTGAGATTTATTTGCCGTTGAATGAAGTCATAGTATTCTGAACACCGGCAAACACAAAAGATAAAGCTGCTTGCGAAAACTTCTCTATTCTTTCAGATAGCTTTTCTCTTTCCTCCTCGTTCCATTTTCCGAGAACATAATCCGCTTGTTTTCCTTCGGAGAAATCCGCAGAAATCCCAAATCTTAATCTGGTGTAATTTTGAGTATTCAGTTGTGCCTGGATACTTTTCAGCCCATTATGGCCGGCATCAGAACCTTTCATTTTCATTCTCAGAGAACCAAATGGTAAAGCCAAATCATCAGTTATAATCAGAATATTTTCTAACGGGATATTCTCTTTCTGCATCCAGAATTTAACCGCATTACCGGAAAGGTTGACGTAAGTGTCAGGTTTTAGAATAAAGACTTTTCTGCCTTTATATTTGCCTTCAGCCAAAAGACCAAAGTTGGAAGATTTGAAAGGTGTTTCTATTTTCTCAGCAATCTTTTCAGCAACTTTGAAACCGATATTATGTCGGGTTTCCGCATACTCTTCCCCTTTGTTCCCGATGCCGACAATAAGATATTTCATTATTTATATTGGAAATTTAATTTATCACCTGCATTAGAAGTCATCTCTGTAGGATAGCTATCAGAGTTGTATTGATATGTCATTGTAAGAGATTGAGACATTCCCATTGCTGTAACTTTGACAGTTTTGTAGTTATTTGCAGAAAGTCCTAACATACCTTGATTAGAAGTATTATAATGCGTTGATAAAATATTGTAAGCTAAAGGTAACGAAGCAAAAGGATTTTTGTTCGTATCATAGTTGCTTAATGCAGATTCAATAACAATTGGTGGAATTGTAATAGGACCAGCGCTAGCAGTAGTCGTTGCCAATTTCCAGTTAGAAATATTATTTCCGGCATAAGTCAGATTACTTGTCACTTCATATTCTAAAATGAATTGTCCAGGATTATCAGGATCTTCAGCATTCATTTTAGTTAGAACCTTTGTAACTTTTTCACCGCTGTAAGTTATATCTGTTGTTGATTTATATAAAAGTGTTCCACCAGATTCTGTAGTTCCGCTGACAGATTTTAATTTCCCAGAATCATAAACTAAATCCAGTTTCGTGAGTTTTGTTTCGCCAGATTCTACATTGGTAATATCCATATGTGTAATCTGATTATTGCTATTGTATGTCAGAACGGCATTTTCATTACCATCGTCAAATTGACTTTTAACTGATGTAAGTTTGCTTCCCGTATAGATATAATCTACAGTCGTTCTTTCTCCGTCAGAATCAATACCAGAAACTTTACTTAAAAACCTAGTTGTGGTCGATCCACCATTGCCACTTCCGGTATTAGTACTCGTATCATATTCAACGCCTCTTAAAAAATCTCCATTCACATCCTGATTAGGACTGCAAGATGACAGGATAAAAAATCCGAATATATAATAAAGTATATTTTTCATTGCTTAGTTTTCTGTTTGCAAAGTTAATTTTTTAAAATAAATAGTTTATTAAGCCAAAATCCTATTCAAAACCAGATTCACTTCATCCACATTTGTCACATTATCTTTTCGCATCATCAGCTGGTTGTTCTTTTCTTTTAACGTCGCTTCTGCCGGATTTTGTGTGAGATAAGATATGATTTTTTTGAATTTTTCGCTTTGGTAGAATTTGTCCTGAGGATTCGCTGGGAAATAACCAAGAAACACTTTATTCTTCACCACCAGCTTATCAAATCCAATTTCAGCCGCCAGCCATTTCAGTTCTACAGATTTCAGAAGGTTAATGGCTTCATCCGGCAGTTTTCCGAAACGGTCTTTTAGTTCATTTTCAAATTGTTGCAATTCCTTAGCATTCTGAACATCGGCCAGCTTTTGATACAATGACAACCGTTCTTCCGTAGAACTCACATAATCATCTGGCAACATCAATTCCAGATCAGTATCGATATTCACTTCTTTCGTGGATTTGAACAGCTTGTTTCTATCTTCTTCATTTTCAAAAAGATTTTCAAAATTCTCATCATCTTTGAGTTCTTCTAAAGCTTCCTGCATCATTTTCTGATACGTCTCAAATCCCATTTCGTTGATGAATCCACTCTGTTCTCCGCCCAACAAATCACCTGCACCACGAATTTCCAAATCCTTCATCGCAATCTGGAAACCACTTCCAAGATCCGAGAATTGCTCAATCGCTTCCAGACGTTTTCTCGCATCAGACGTCATCATATCGAACGGTGGCGTTATCAAGTAACAAAATGCTTTCCTGTTGCTTCGCCCGACTCTTCCACGCATCTGGTGCAGGTCTGCCATCCCGAATCGTTGCGCATCATTGATGAAAATAGTATTTGCGTTTGGGACATCCACGCCGGATTCTACAATAGTTGTAGAAACGAGAACATCATATTTTCCTTCCATAAAATCGAGGATGTTGGTTTCCATTTGTTTCCCGTCCATTTGTCCGTGACCGGTAATCACTCTCGCATCGGGAACCAGTCTTTGGATTAATCCTGCAATATCTTTCAGGTTTTCGATTCTGTTGTTGATGAAATAAACCTGTCCGTCTCTCTGCAATTCATAAGAAATCGCATCACGCAAAATTTCTTCATTAAATCCAATGATTTGCGTTTCCACAGGCTGACGGTTAGGCGGCGGCGTTTTGATAACTGATAAATCTCGCGCTGCCATTAATGAAAATTGCAAAGTTCTCGGGATTGGCGTCGCAGTCAATGTTAAGGTGTCCACATCGGTTTTTAGCGTTTTCAATTTGTCTTTAACAGAAACACCAAACTTATGTTCCTCATCAATAATCAACAAACCTAAATCCTTGAACTTGATATCTTTTCCAACCAACTGGTGGGTCCCGATGACAATATCGATTTTACCATTTTTAAGACCTTCTTTGGTTTCCGATTTCTGTTTGGCGGTCCGGAATCGGTTCATATAAGAGATATTCACCGGAAAATCCTTCAATCGTTCTTTGAAACTTCTGTAATGTTGGAAAGCCAGAATTGTTGTCGGAACCAGAATCGCAACCTGTTTTCCGTCGGTTGCTGCTTTAAACGCAGCACGAATCGCAACTTCTGTTTTACCAAAACCAACGTCACCGCAAATCAAACGGTCCATCACACCTTCCGCTTCCATATCCTTTTTCACATCCAGCGTTGCTTTTTCCTGGTCTGGCGTATCTTCGTAAAGGAAACTCGCTTCCAACTCATTTTGAAGGTAAGAATCCGGCGAATACTGGAAGCCTTTTGCAGTTTTTCTTTCCGCATAGAGTTTTATCAAATCAAAAGCAATCTGCTTAACTCTGGCTTTGGTTTTTTGTTTTAATGATTTCCAGGCTGGTGAACCGAGTTTACTGAGAACGATTTCTCTTCCTTCAGGTCCGTTATATTTCGAAATTTTATGAAGTGAATGGATACTTACGTAAAGCAAATCTCCATTTTTGTAAGTCAGTTTGAAACATTCCTGGATCTTGCCGTCATTATTAACCTTAACCAAACCCATAAATTTCCCGATGCCGTGGTCGATATGCGCAATGTAATCACCGACTTTCAAAGACATCAGATCTTTGAGTGTCAGTTGCTCTGACTTTGCAAAAGTGTTCTTGGATTGATATCTCTGGTAACGGTCAAAAATCTGGTGATCTGTGTAAATCAGAATCTTATTATCAGAATCTACAAAACCTTCGTGCAATTCCGATTTGAAGCTTTTGAACGGAATCTCGTGCTCTAATTCCTCAAAAATCGATTCTAATCTTTCTTTTTGTTTTTCACTTGAAAATGAAATCCAGGTGTCAAAACCTTGACTTTGTTTTTCCTCTAAATCCTGAATCAGCAATTCAAAGTTTTTATGAAAACTAGGCTGTTGTGTTTGGTTGAGTTCTACGTTCTGAATCTTTGGAAGTTCAAATGACTGAGAACTGAAATCTATTGTTTTGAATTTGATTAATTTATTCTGAAATTCAGGCTCAGAAATAAATAATTCGTCTGGACTTCTATGTTTGATGTCTTTGCTCAGCGTTTCGAATTTCTCTAATGCTTTTTCATAAAAATCTCTGATTCTTTTGGTGGAAAGGTAAAGATTCTTTGAAACTACAAAACTGTCTTCCGCTAATAGTTCAAACAAAGAAACTTTGGTCCCTGAAACCGAAAAATTCATATTGGAAACCAACTGGAATTCATCAATCTTATCCAAAGAAAGTTGGGATTCTATGTCAAAAGTCTTGATGCTTTCGACCTCATTTCCAAAAAATGTGATTCGGAAAGGCTTCTCGTTAGAAAAAGAAAAAACATCCACAATCCCGCCTCGGACAGAGAATTCTCCAGGCTCAGAAACAAAATCTGTTTGGTTGAATTGATAATGATTCAGCAACTCATCCACAAAATCAAAATCCAACTGGTCACCCACTTTTATCTGATGAGAAATTGCTTTGAAATCTTCTTTCTTCAGAACTTTTTCAGACAACGCACCAATGAAGGCGACAATCACTTTTGGCGATTTCCCGGAATTCAGTTTATTGATGACTTCAGTTCTCAGAACCAGATTCGCATTCTGGGTTTTCTCGATTTGATATGGCTCAAGATGTGTTGCTGGAAAATAAAGAACGTTGTCGCTTCCCAACAAATCTTCCATTTCCGCATTGATGTAAAGCGCATCCTCTTTGTCATCAATCAAATAAAGAATCGTTTTGTTCTGAGTCAAAAACAATTCCGAAGCCAGAATTGAACCCGCAGAACCCGCACTTCCTTTAACCGAAATATGCTGATGTTTTGATATTTGTGAAAAAATCTCATTCCCGAATTGTTTCTGAAGCAAGTCCGGCAAAAGATTTTGATTGATTTTTTTTAATTCCATTAATACAGGTATAAACGCAAAAAGCGATTCCGAGAAAATTTCGGAACCGTTATTTGTTTTACAAAGATACTATTTTTCAAAAAAATTAGTTTTAATTTTACGACCTTAAACTATGCATATTTGAAATTAGGTTTCAAAATATTATCCCTTTTCTGTCTGTTATCTATTCTTTTAACGCAGTGTAAAGATGACGACGCCAACATTTTCCGTGCTTATGTGGAAGGGAAATTCACTTATTCTGATGGGAAATTTTTAGAAGAGCCGATTCATCTTGTAGTCGATAAAAAAATAATTGCAGAAAGTTTTCCGAAAGAAAGCGGAAGTTTTGTTTTGGCCGGACCTTATGACAAAGGTGCTTACAAACTTCAACTCAAAGATTTTAAAATCAAGTCTTTTTCTACCGATACGCCGGGTTGTAAAATATCCAGCGATTCTCTCAGCATCGAGATTCCGGATGGGGTGACATACGTTATTTTCAATGATATTACTTTGAAATAATGAAGAAACTTCTACTTTTTTCTTTACTCTTAATATCGATCTCTATTTTTTCTCAAAGAAGAAAAAAGCAGGATTGGACAGAAAATGTCCGTTCTTCTATAGACCCGCACGTTAAAGTAATGACTGTACTTGGTGATAATTTTCTAAAAGACACCTTCGATTATTTTTACGGTTTCGGGATTGGCGGAAATTTGAATCTTTATAAAAATTTTGGACTTGGAGTAGAATATACTTATTTCTTAGCCAATGTCAAAAATGCTGAAAAATTCGGTTATCTAGGTGCGCCTTCAATGAACAATTTTGACTGGTATGTTTTTCATAAAGACAAAATCACAGAAGATTTTTTTGTGGAAGAAATCGTAGGTTACAGTACGTACCGAATGAAAAGTCCTTATCTCGACAATTCCGGCAAATTTTCTGAAGGAAATGGTGGACTCAATTTCGGCGCAAAAGCTATTTATACCATTGATAACGAGGGTTTTCAACAGGTAGTCTTCGGAACCAGAATTAATTTCTACAATGCTAAAATCGGAAATCAAAATCCTGATATCGCCGATTATTACTCCAAAGCGCTATTTCTCAACTTCAGTTTAGCTTATCGTTATAATTTTTAAGCCGTTTTTAAGTTGTTATAATTTCTGGTTAAAGTTTTTTATTCTTAATTTTAAATCAATTAATAATATAAATTTGTTGAATCAAAACGACACTAAAATGAAAAATTTACTTACAACATTGTTGTTAACATTCGGATTAGGAATGGCTACAGCACAAACAACACCAGCAGCTGCAACTGCAACAAAAAAACAAGCTCAAAAAACAGAGAAAAAAGCAACAAAATCTGTAGAAGCTCAAGCTGCCAAAGTAGCGAACACACCTGATGTTAAATTGAAAAAAGACGGAACTCCGGACAAAAGATACAAAGCCGCAAAAACGTTGAAAAAGGACGGAACTCCTGACAAACGTTACAAGGTCAACAAATAATTATCCTAATCAGTGAAGAAGAGAAGGACAATTAATTTTTCATAACTTTTATTTTTTTAAGACTTTACAAAATTTGTGAAGTCTTTTTTTTTGGTTCACGATTTGATTATATCTCCACATCAATCCATAAAAAATATCGTTATGAGCCCAAAACCAATGCTAACTCTGTCACAAGTTATGGAGAAGCTTAGAGAAAAAGGAATTACAGATGAGATAAGGATGACAGAGGATAAAAGATTTGTCATCTCAGGAACAGAAAAAACCCATCGTGCAGAAGATTTGAAGATTATCCGTGTTTACAGATTCGAAGGGGCGAGTGACCCGGACGATAACGTTGCTCTTTATCTGGTAGAGGATGTCTATGGCAACAAGGCGATGATTATCGATTCTTACGGTGCCAATAGTAATTATGAAGGCCGCGAATTCGATGATTTTTTAAAATCTCTACCGACAGAAGAAAAAGAAGAATATGATTTCTAAACAAGAATCCATATATTAATAAAGCTTTTCTATTTTGAATAGCTTTATTTTTTTATTAAATTTTGATAACGAGAAGCGACTTTTTTAAACCATCTTCTATGCCTTTCCAATAGAAATTGAAGAACGAGCGTTCTTTGTTTCGTTCCACATAAATATCTACAGATTCAGGGAATTTCTGAGAATCTTTTTTCACGACCAGATTGGCAATGGCTGACAGAAATTTCTTTTTCTCTTTGGTGTCTTTATCCAGAACGCTCACTTTTAAATCTTTGTGTGTGATTCTGAATTTTCCATTCATAATATCATTATTGCCTTTGAAATCATAATTGAGGCTTGTAATGGTTCCAGTTGCAGTGATGTTCATATAAGGTTTGATGAACGGATTGATGTCATTTGCTGGAAGATTGTTGATATAACCGCCAATTGTAAACTGATCACGCATATTTCCTGTGTCAAAGTTCCAATTCACCTTCATCGGAGAAACGCCCATAAACTTACAATTGATAACTATCGGAACTTTGGTATTAGCCCCTTTTTGTTTATTTGAATTAAGGTTTTTAACGTTCATATTGAAATCCGTAAAGAACACTTTTCCAGGTCCGTTAGAATCTGGCTTATCTTCTTCGTACACCAATTTGGACTTAATAAGATTCAGATTTTCAACAACTAAAGGAATTTTTATTGTTCGTAATAATTTGGAATACAACAATTTTTCTTTCGGATTATCTTTCGGGATTTTGCTTCGGAAAATGTTCGCATCTACCTGATGAAGCTTTACGGTTTTAAGGGAAATATTCGGTTGGTCATTTTCGAATTTCCATTTTAATCCGCTTAACTGAATTCTGTTTGCAGAAATATCAAATAAGTCATCTTCCATCGGAATCATTCTTACAAACTCTGCTCTGGAAACTTTTGGATTTAATTTAAAATTCAGTAAATCAATATTTTGCGGAGTCATGTTAAAGGTTGACAAATTCATTCTATAATATCGTCCCGCATCATAAAAAAACTGCTTTCCTGTAATTTTATAATCTTGGTAAGTAAAAGGAATTTTATTTTTCGAAGTTTCTTCATCCATCAAAAAATCTTTGATATTAGCATTGAACTGAACTAAGGAAAGTGATGGGTTTCCATTGGATTTTAACATTGATAATTTGCCATTAATAATATCTAAATTCTGAAAATCAATGTTAAAGTTTGACTTCTTATCATTTGACTTAATAATTTTATTATCACGGTTTTGAATGATAAATTCCGGTTCCTGGATCTTTGCATTTTTAAGACTTAATTTCGTTTTGCTAAAAATCAAATCATCGAAAGAGAGATTCTTACTTTTGATATGAAAAAGACTCTTCTGATTTTTGAAACTCTTCTCCCAATCTTTGAAATCCAACATCGGTTTCAGTTGAAAATCATTGATTGACAATTGACCATTATTGGTAACAACTTTGGAAGAATTGATGGAATAAGCCGGACTTAATAAAAAGAAAAAGGCATTTGCTGTGATTTTGTAACTATCCAAAGCAAAAGGCAATTCGCTGGGATTATCGTTGAGACTTAAATTTTTAATGTTAAGATTAAGTTTTCTTGATGAGAAATATTTTGTTCCGTTGAATTGTGTCACATAAAGATTTCCGTTTTCAATTTCGATATTTTTGATGAAAAAAGGAGTTGCCTCTTTGGCGACTTTATCAGCTTTCGGTTTGGATAAACGGATTTTTAAATTGGGATTTTTTAGCTTGATAGAATTGGCTTCAATCTGATTATCTTTTAAAAATTTAATCAAACCTAATCTGCTGATATACAATTCCTCCAGAGCTCCATCCAAAGCTATGGCTTCCAAATTGTCCGGCTGTTTTGTTGTGACTTTGATTTGGTTGGCTGAAATGCTTCCGCTTAGGATTTCGACATTCAGAGATTGGTAAGAAATCTCGTAAGGTGTTTTGTTTTTGAGGTAGTCGGGAAGTTTGTATTTTAACCAGAGACTGAATCCGATGTTCAGTAATAAAGTTAGAGCCAAAAGACTTCCAAGAACGATCAGTGAGATTTTTAAAGTTTTTTTCATCGAATTTTTTCTAATTAATTGATTACTAAAAACCGTTCCAAGTTTACAGACTCAGTTCTATCATATAACCTTCGTGTCCTCTAACGTTGATAAAATCATCTCCCTCAAAATGAAGATATTGTCCTTTGATACCTTTCAAAACGCCATTGAATTCTGGTTTTTTGTCCAAGGTAAAGACATTGATTTTCTCCGGTTTTTCATAAGGAAAATCTAACTTTACAACATTGTCTTCTGTTACCGCAAATTTCTTGAAATCGTTGGGAAAGTATTCCGCAATTTTGTTTCGGAAATCAATCAAATCCAAAGTATCTTCATAATCATCAGCAAGCATTTTTTTCGGATTAGTTTTGTCTGCAATGTGTTTTTTCAATTCAACTTCAATCATTCCGGCTTCATAACGATTATCGGTAACCGCAATTGGTAAAGCAAAAGTGGCGCCTTGGTCGATCCAACGAGTGGGGATTTGATGTTCTCTTGTCACACCAACTTTTACATCGCCCGTGTAAGCCAGATAAACGATGTGCGGAACCAATTGAATTTCCTTTTCAATTTCCAGATCTCTTTCTGCAACGCCAAGATGCGCCGTCGATAATTCCGGACGAATGATTGTATCACTCGCATATGGACTTTCGAAAAAGCATTTTTTACAAAATCCCATTCGGTAGACTTTTTCATCGCTTCCGCAATTCACACATTCGTAACCGATATGTTTGATGTGAAGTTCTTTCCCGAAAAGCTGATTCATATTAATCAAATCGCCTTTAAGATTTAGAAAATACTGAATCGGTTGTCCGTTTTGGGAAATCATTTTTAGAATTTGTCCGGAAAATTGCATCGTTTAAAATTTTAGTAAAAGTACAGAAAAAAAGGTTATTTTTGTTTAAAACACAATTGAAATGGATGACCTACAAAATACAAGAAAGCATTTTACTTTTTTATTAAATTACGTTTTAGATTGTTCTAAAAAATCATTTTTAAGTGCAGATGATTTGGTTTTAGTTTCTAATGAAGTTAAAAATTTTAAAAAGTATATTCAAAAAGCGAACATCTATAATGATTTGAAGGAAAATTGGATAAAATCCATTTTAATTATTCCTCGACTAGAGCCGACCTCTCATCTTCTTTTCTCGTGGCAATTTTAGTCATTTTCACTTTAGGCCTTTATCTTATTTTTATGAAAGTTCAGGAATTGGAACGAAAGCGATTGCTAACCAGTTTTCTGAATAGATACGAAGATTTATTAAAACTTTTTTAGAGAGATAAAATATTTGCTGAAATAAACATTTGATAATTTTTAATTTGATTTTAAATAATAGATTTGTCAACTTTTAAAACATTTTATATGAAAAATATTTATTCATTATTGTTATTAGCAATAACAAATTTCGCATTTTCTCAAACAACAATTTATTCTGAAAATTTTGGAGCTGGTGATGGTTCTAATAATCCTGTTGTAACAAGTTATTCGGGCTATCAAAGCACATCAACCACTTATTCTGGAACTGCTGATATCAGGATAACTACGCCTTCAACAGGATATACAGGAGCAAGTGGAAACGGTTGTGTGTTTTTGGGAGCAGTAACTACAACAAATGGTTTACCCGAAAAAAACATTATAATTTCAGGAATCAATACTACTAATTATAGTGATTTAATATTGACTTTAGGACAGCAAAAAAGTACTAATGCGAGTAGCAACGAATTAAAAATTGACGTTAGTTCTGATGGAATCAATTATACCAATTTATCTTACACGAGATCAACTGGAAATTCTAACTGGGAACTTATAACACCATCAGGCGCTATTCCATCAACTTCAAACCTTCGAATTAAAATATACAACCCAAGAGATTCTAATGTTGGTTTTCGTATAGATGATGTGAAATTGACAGGAAATCAAACCTTGGCAGTGAGTAATTCTAAGAAAGAAAAATTCAACATTTATCCAACTGTCGTAACCACCGGAATAATCTGTGTGACTTCTGCAACCAATCAAACCAAGAAAGTAACTATTTATGATTCTACTGCAAAATTAGTAATCAGCAGAGGAACTGATAAAGAAGTTAATGTTTCTCAACTTCCAAGCGGAACTTACGTAATGAATGTCGAAGAAAATGGTGTGGTTGAATCTAAAAAATTTATTGTTAAGTAAATAATTAATAAAACGATATTAAAAAGAATCTCTGAATAAGGGATTCTTTTTTTTGTTAAATCCTTATATTCGCAACACAATTGATGTTATGAACTATTTAGTTACCGGCGGAAGCGGATTTATTGGTTCTCATTTAGTAGAACAACTTTTAAAAAACGGACATTCTGTCATAAACATTGACAACTTCGAAGATTTCTATCATTATAAAATTAAAGTTCAAAACACTTTAGATTCTTTAGACAATAAAATTGAGTTTAATTTTACTGATAAAGACGCTGATATTAACAATTTAATATCTTTAACAAAATCAGAATCTTACCAACTTTATTATCAAGACATTCGTGATAAGCAAGGTCTTGAGGAAATATTCAAAAAATATAAAATTGATCTGGTAATTCATTTGGCTGCT